>JBCCHV010000006.1 GCA_039028635.1 Acidobacteriota bacterium | reverse complement strand
GGGGCGAGGCGGCGGCAAAGCCGCCGAGGTCGGGGGTGAAGGCGCACGACATGTGCGTGCGCCTGAGGGGGGCGCCTTTAGCCCCCCTGAAACAATCAGCAGGCGCTGAAGAAGCCGCCACGCGGCTTTTTCAGCCCTGCTAGAGTGCGGCGTCCGGAAAATCAGCAGAACGGAGGTGGCGGTGGATCTCGGTTTGGCGGGCAAGGTGGCGATGGTGACCGGAGGGAGCCGGGGTATCGGTCGCGGGATCGCCGAGGCGCTGGCGCGCGAGGGCTGCCGTCTGGTGATCTGTGCCCGTGGCGAGGAGGATTTGAAGCGCTGTGCCGAGGCGCTGCCCGGGGAGTGTTTGACGCTCGCCCTCGACGTCACCGCCGACGGGGCCGCCGAAACGGCGATGGCGGCGGCCACCGAACGCTTCGGTAGCCTCGACATCCTGATCAACAACGTCGGCAGCAACCGGCGAGGTCCCCTGGAGTCGAAGTCGGACGAAGATTGGCGGGCTCTGATCGACCTCAACCTGCTCTCTCACGTGCGCTTCAGCCGTGCCGCCCTGCCGCTGCTGCGTCGCGCCCGCGATGCTGAAGGTCATGGTGACGGCGTGATCCTGTTCATCGCCTCGATCTTCGGGCGCGAAGCCGGTGGTCCCAACCTCTCGATCTACGAGGCCACCAAGGCGGCGGTCATCGCCACCGCCAAGACCCTCGCCCTCGAGCTCGCGCCGGAGGGGCTGCGCTGCAACAGCATCGCTCCCGGCTCGATCCTGTTCCCTGGCGGAGCTTGGGCCGAGCGCCGGGAACGCGATCCCGCCGGCATCGCACGCTTCGTCGACGACCATCTGCCGATGGGCCGCTTCGGCACCGTCGAAGAGGTCGCCGACGTGGTGACCTTCGTGGCCTCTCCCCGCGCCTCCTGGATCACCGGTGCATGCCTCAACGTCGATGGCGGCCAGTCCCGCTCGTTGATCTAGCCCGGCCTTCTCACCAGCTTTCCGCTGCGCGTCCGTATGTCCCGGAATCTGCTGCGTTATCCGTCGCCTGCTCTCCTCGCAGTCCGTCGAGTACGGCTGCGTCGTGGCAGCCACGGATGCCTTGCATCTTCAAGAACCTACGGCCTCTCGCGAGGAAACCTCGTGAGAAGGCCGGGCTAGCCCGACGATGAAGTCATCGGGTGGGGCCGCGTCGGGTGGCGGATTCCGGGCGCGAGCCCACTGGCTGACGCCGGAGCTGATCGTCTACCCCGGGGCGCGGGGCCCGGCTCGCCTGCGGGTGGCGGCGAATGGTGAGACCGCGGGCGAGGGTCGATGGATTCCCTTGGCGGAGGTTCCGGGGGGGCTGCCCGAGGACTTGCGGGCGAAGTGGCCTCATCTCGCTACGGGCACTGCCTTCGCGGTGCCGGCGGGGGCAGTCGAAGAGGTTCCCGACTTATTGCGCGGTCAGGTGGTTGTCGAGGGCGCGGTCGCCGAGCCCGGCGAGAGCTCTGAGGCGGTGGACGACCTCACCGGGATTCAGCTTGCGGGGGTCCTCGATGCCCTCTTTCGCTGGGACGGTGCTCTCGGCGTCGAGGTGGTGTCCAGCGGACCTCCGGAAAGCCAAGGTGTTTGGCTTCGCCTGTGGGCGCCGACCGCCCGGCGGGTGGCGGTAGGGACCTTCGATGGCCCCCGCGGGGCGGCCGGTGCCGCCGTCGAGCTCGATTTCGACGCCGGCTCCGGCGTCTGGTCCCGTCGTTTGCCGCTTTCCTGGTTGGGTCGCTACTACCTCTATGAGGTCGAGGTCTTCGTGCCGGCGACGGGGCGGGTCGAGAAGAACTGGGTCACCGATCCCTGGTCCATCGCCCTGTCGCGCAACAGCCGTCGCAGTCAGCTCCTCGATCTCGCCGATCCGGCCTGGCAGCCGGCGGGTTGGTCGGAGCTCGCCCGTCGGCGCCCGCCGGCGATCGAGGATCGGGTGCTCTATGAGCTTCATCTGCGCGACTTCAGCGCCGAGGACGAGGCCGTCCCGCCGGGCCGGCGCGGCACCTACGGCGCCTTCGGGGTCGAGAAGGCGCCGGGGGTTGCCCACCTCAGGGCCCTGGCCGGCGCCGGCTTGACCCACGTTCAGCTCCTGCCGATCGCCGATTTCGCCACCGTCGACGAGGATCGCCGTCGCTGGCGATCGCCGGAGCCCCTCGACGACTGGCCACCGGACGGACCCGATGCGCAGGCGGCGGTGACGGCGGTCGCCGAGGAGGACGGCTACAACTGGGGCTACGATCCCTGGCACTTCATGGTGCCGGAGGGCAGCTACGCCGTGCGACCGGACGGCGCTTCCCGAATCCTCGAAGCCCGCACCATGGTTCGTGACCTGGCCCGCCTCGGTCTCGGGGTGGTGATGGATGTGGTCTTCAATCACACCTACGCCGCCGGCCAGGATCGTCGATCGGTGCTCGACCGGGTGGTGCCTGGCTACTACCACCGCCGCGATCCCGAGGGCCGCATCGCGACCTCGAGCTGCTGTCCCAACACCGCCAGCGAGCACCGCATGATGGAGCGGTTGATGGTCGACTCGGTGCTTCACTGGGCTCGCCACTACCGCGTCGAAGGATTCCGCTTCGACCTCATGGGGCACCACCTGGTGCGCAATCTCGCGGCCGTTCGAGAGGCCCTCGATGGGCTCAGACCCGAGACCGACGGCGTCGACGGTCGGCGGATCCAGCTCCTCGGCGAGGGCTGGAGCTTCGCAGAGATGGCCGGCAATGGCCGTGGGCGCAACGCCAGTCAGCACAACCTTCACGGCCGCGGCATCGGGACCTTCAACGATCGCCTGCGAGACGCCGCCCGCGGCGGCGGGCCTTTTGATGGTGAGCGCCGCCAGGGCTTCCTCTCGGGGCTCTATCACCTTCCTTCCGGGGAGGACGAAGGGGAGGCTCGGGAACGGCTCCTCGAGGCCTCCGATGTGGTTCGTTTGTCCCTCGCCGGCAACCTCGCCGCCTTCGAGTGGACCGACCGCCACGGTCGCCGGGCGCGGGGAGGGGACGGAGGCCTGGGCTATGCCGCGGCGCCCCGGGAGTCGATCAACTATCTCGAGGCTCACGACAACGAGACCTTCTTCGATGCCCTGGCGATGAAGCTGCCGCCGGCGACCGCCATGGCCGAGCGGGCGCGTCGGCAATGGTTGGCGCTGGACCTGCTGCTCCTCGCCCAAGGCGTCCCACTCCTTCACGCCGGTCTCGAGCTGCTGCGCTCGAAGTCCGGAGATCGCAACAGCTACGACTCGGGGGATTGGTTCAACGCTCTCGACTTCACCGGCCTTCGCCACCGCTGGGGGGTCGGTCTTCCTCCGGCAGGAGAAAACCGGCAGCGCTGGGAGCTGCTGCGCCCGCTGCTCGCCGACCCTGGTCTGCGGCCATCGTCCTCCGAGATCGCCGGTTGCATTCGCCACTGCCGCGAAATGCTGCAGATCCGGCGCAGCTCGCCGCTGTGGCGTCTACGGACTGCCGACGAGGTGCGGAGTCATCTGCGTTTTCACAACGTCGGCCCGGCCCAGGTTCCCGGTTTGATCGTCTGGAGTCTGCACGACGAGGAGGGCAGGGTCGATTCCCGCCATCGTCGGCTGGTGGCGATCCTCAACGCGACGCCGGAGGCCTGGGAGGGCGATTCCCTCAGCCTACGGGGCGCTGCTCTCGAGCTGCATCGGGTGCAGCGCAGCTCCCCCGACGAAGTCCTGCGGCGGGTTTCCTGGAAACCCGACTCCGGACGGTTTCGGGTCCCCGCTTTGACCACTGTCGTGTTCACCGAGAGGCGTTGATCGGACGCCGCCGCCTTGGCCCGCCGAACGGGGATCGGCTAAACTGACGTTTCGACTTTGGAGAGCGCCGTCGTTTTGAAGATTTTTCACACCCTCTTGCCGTCTCTGATCGCTGGCGCCCTGCTGGCGACGACCGGCGTGCAGGCGGAGGTGCGGGTCGAGACCCGGCCCGATGGCAAGGTGGTGGTCTACAACGTCGGCACGAGCCAGCGGCCGCAGGCCAAGCGGTCCCGTTCGACGACCTTTCGGGATGGCTCCCGCTTCGCGCCACTGGTGCGTCGTCACAGCGTTCGTTATGGCCTCGATCCGGCTTTGGTCGACGCCGTCATCCGAGTCGAGTCTTCCTACGATCCGCGAGCCCGCTCCCACAAAGGGGCGATGGGATTGATGCAGCTGATGCCGGCGACGGCGCGCGAGCTGGCGGTGGAGAATGCCTACGATCCGGAACAGAACGTGCGCGGCGGAGTCACCTATCTGCGGCGAATGCTGGACCATTTCGGCAGTCTGGATCTGGCCTTGGCGGCCTACAACGCCGGGCCGACGGCGGTGACCCGACACTCCGGCATCCCGCCCTATGCCGAGACCGAGCGTTACGTCGAGAAGGTCCTCAGCCTCTACCGCGGTCGGCCGGTGAAGGTGGCCCGGCTGTCGTCGGCCCCCAAGCCGCGGCTCGAGCGCGACAGCGCCAATCGGGTCGTGCTCACCAACAAGCCGCTGCGCTGAGTCGGTCTTCGACTTCCGGCTGAAGTACAATTCGCCTCTCGCCGGGCCCATTCCATGCTGAACGCACCCAATCTCCTGTCGATCTTTCGAATTCTGCTCGTACCGCTGCTGGTGGTCGTGCTACTGACCAAGATCGACGGCAAGGAGTTCATTGGCCTGGGCGTCTTCTTGCTCGCCGCCCTGACCGATTTCCTCGACGGCTTTCTGGCCCGTCGCAACCAGCAGGAGACCCGCCTCGGCAAGCTGCTCGATCCGGCGGCGGACAAGATTCTGACCTCGGCCGCTTTCATTTCGCTGGTCGAGCTCGGTGTCGCCCCGGCCTGGATGGTGGTGGCGATCATCGCTCGCGAGTTCGCCGTCAGCTCCCTGCGCGCCTTCGCCGCGTCCGAGGGGCTGGTGATTGCCGCCGGCATCTCGGGCAAGGTCAAGACGGTGTTGCAGATCGTCGCCATCGCCTTGCTGATTTTCTACAATCAGCTCGGCCAATTCAGTCACCTGGCACCGATCTCTCTGTGGATCGCGCTGATCGCGAGCGTCTACTCCGGCCTCGAGTACTTCGCCCTTTTCGGTCGCGAGCTGCTGCGCGAGCACCTGTCGTCCGGTAGCAGTGCCAGCTAGGGCGGCGCGCCCTAGCGCTCGACCATGAGCATTTCCTTCCTCGCGAGCCCGGGCGCCCTCGAAGACCGTTCGGCAGTCCCGGCGATCGCTGACAGGGGGCGCCGTTGGCGCTAGATTCGCGAGCTCCGCTCCTCAACCGCTTGGGCCTGTGGGCGCGCCACAACTATCGGCGCATCTTCGTCGTCACCGGGTTGCTGGTGGTGGTGTCGATCTTTCTGACCTCGCGGCTGCGTTTCGACACCGATGTGCTCAACCTGCTGCCGCGCAACGATCCGGCCATCGACACCTTCCTCGAGACCCTCGAGCAGTTCGGTGCCATCGACTACCTGCCGGTGGCGGTGCGCCTGCCGGAAAACGCGGTGCTCGATCCCTACGAGTCCTTCGTCGACGAGCTCGCCGTCGAGCTCGAAGGGCGGGAGGAGATCAAGGGCATCGAGTATCGCCTCGGCAACACCGAGGAGCTGCTGCGCGAGTTCTACCCCAAGGCAGTGCTGTTTCTCGACCAGGCCGGCCGTGAGCGCCTCGCCGAAAAGCTCTCGGACGAAGGCATTCGGAAACGCGTCCAGGAGATGCGCCGGCTGCTCGGAACCCCCCAGGGGCAGAGCCTGAAGCAGCTCCTGCTGGTCGATCCGCTGGGCTTGGTGGAGCTCTTCCTGGATCGCGTCCAGGGCTCCCGCGGGGCCCTCAACGTCGACTGGTCGAGTGGCTACTACCTGTCCCGTGACCATCGCATGTTGCTCATCCTCGCCGAGCCCATCCGGCCGCCGGCGGACATCGACTTCGACATCCGCCTGGTGGCGGCGGTCGAGGATCGCGTCGCCGCGGTGCAGAGCCGCTGGCCCGAGCTGGTCGGCTTCGAGGCCGACGATGGCGAGCTGCCGCCGGTGCCGGAAGTGGCCCTGGGGGGCGGCTACCTGACCGCCCTCGACGACGCCCGCTTCATCAAAAAGGACGGCATCGTCGGCGCCCTCACCTCCTTGGCCGGGGTGCTAATCCTGTTCCTCTTCGCCTTTCGCCGGCTAGGACCGCTGCTCTTCGCCACCATCCCACTGGTCTGCGGCCTGATCCTGACCTTCGGCCTGGCGAAGCTCTCCCTCGGCCGCCTGAGCTCGGCGACCAGCGGCACCGCGGCGCTCCTCATCGGCCTGGGCATCGACTTCGTCATCGTCTCCTACGGTCGTTTCGTCGAGGAGCGTCGCAAGGGCGGCGATCTCGCCGCTTCGCTGGCGGCCATGGCGGGATCCTCGGGACGTGCCGTGGTGGTCGGGGCGGTGACCACGGCAGCGACCTTCTATGCCTTCCTGGTGACCGATTTCACCGGCCTGCGTCAGATGGGCTTCCTCACCGGCACCGGCATCCTGCTCTGCATGCTGAGCGTCATCTTCGTGTTGCCGGCCTTGATCGCCTGGCGGGAGGATCGCTACAGCCGCCGCAGCAGTGGCCCCAACCTCTACCTGCACAGCTTCGGTATTCACCGCTTGATGCGCTGGTGCATGGCGTCGCCGCGCTGGGTCTTGGCGATCGGTCTGGTGGTCACCGCCATCGCTCTACTCTCCGCCAGTCGCCTGGAGTTCGAGGAGAGCATGGAGGCGATGCGGCCGGAGGGTAACCGCGGCATTCAGGTGACCCGCGAGGTCGGCGAGCGTTTTGGCTCGGGCTTCGATTACATGATGCTGGTGCTGCGCGGCGATTCCCCGCGCGAGGTGGTGGCGCTGGCCGATCGCGCCGCCGAAGGGGCGCGCGGTCTGGTCGAGGAGGGCGTCCTCAACGGCTACAGCGGGATCGACTCGCTGCTGCCGCCGACGGCCCAGCAGGCGGCGGTGCTCGACTGGCTCGAGCGCGGTCGCGGTGAGCTCCTCGACATCGATCGCATTCGCGAGCGCTTCCGCTCGGAGGCGACGGCGGAGGGCCTGCGAGCGGCGCCTTTCGAGCCCGGCCTCGATCTTCTCGGCGAAGCGCTGGCCCATTCAGAGCCCATCGGCCTCGGCGACTTCTCGAGCTCGACCCAGGCCAAGGCGCTGCTCGATCGCTTCGCTCAAGAGACGGACGACGGCTGGGTGAGCATCGTCTACCTCTACCCGCCGGAGAACCTCTGGCGTCGTGAGCCGCCCCCGCGCTGCGTCGAGTGGGCCGAGGAGCTGGGGCCGAACGCCATCCTCACCGGCACCAACGTGGTCAACGAACGGGTGCGCTCGCGGGTCCGGCCCGATGCCTGGCTGGCGGGCATTCTCGGCCTGGTACTGGTGGCGATACTTCTCTACCTCGACTTCCGATCGATCCGCCACACGCTGCTCTCCTTGAGCCCCTTGGCGGTGGGCATCTGCTGGATGCTCGGGGCGATGGTGCAGTTCGGCATCGATCTCAACTTCATGAACATCTTCGTCACCACCATGATCATCGGCATCGGGGTCGACTATGGTCTGCACATCGTGCATCGCTTCCGGGAAGAAAGCGGCGGCGATGTCGAGCGCGGCCTGATCGACACCGGCAATGCCATCGTGGTGGCCGCCCTGTCGACGGTCTGCGGCTTCGGGTCGCTGGTCTTTTCCCACTACCCGGGACTGCGCTCGGTGGGCTTCGTCGCTGTTCTCGGAGCGTTGTCGACGGCGCTGGTCTCGGTGACTCTGCTGCCGGCGCTGCTCACCTGGAGCCGGCGCCGCTCCTGAGGGCTTGCCTCAGGTCCCTCGCCGCAGCGCCTCGGCGAGCTCCTCCGGAACCTCTTCCTGCAAGAAGTGCCCGGCTTCGGTGCGGGTCACCGCGGCCTGCGGAAACGCCCGCTCGTGCCACTTCAAGGCGCGCCCGAGGATCGGATCCCGGGTGCCCCAGACGAGGGCGATGGGGCCGCCGAAGGCTCGCGCCCAGGTCTCGCCGCGGCGCAGTGCCGGAACGCTGGGGTGGTCCGGCGCCGACGGCACCATGCGGGCCAGGGCGAGAGGGGCGGCGCGGTCTCGCCAGCGGCGCAGGGGCCAGCGATAGGCGCGTGCCACCGGGCCGCGAATCGAGGCCGGATCGCCCTGGATGCGGTGCAGGATGTTCTGCGGAAAGCCGAATCCCCGGAAGACCAGGTCACTGATGCCGGGGAAGCGCGCGAAGCGGTGGAAGGCGGTACCCCGAGGCCGCTCCGGCAGCAGTACCGAGGTATTGGCGATCACCAGCGCGGTGAAGCGCTCGCTGCCGGTGGCGGCGAGGTGCGTGGCGCCGAGGTAGGTGCCGATGGGGCCGCCCCAGTCCTGGACCATCAACGCCGCGGAGGTGATGCCGAGGGCGCCGAGCCACTCCTCGAGGGCTTCGCCGTGGGCTTCGACCCGGTGCTCGGCGAGGCGCCGTGGCTTGTCCGACAGGCCGAGGCCGATGAGGTCCGGCGCCAGGCAGCGATATTCCGGCAAGGCGGCGATCACGCGACGCCAGAGGAAGCTCCAGGTGGGATTGCCGTGGAGCATCAGGACCGCCGGAGCGTCCCGCGGACCGTGGTCGATGAAGTGTAGCCGGCGGCCGGCCCAGGCCCCTTCCTCGAGGCGATAGGTGCCGCGCTCGAAGGGCAGCTCCGTTTCCAGGAAGGGGGGTAGGGGAGGCGGTGCCGCGAAGCTCACGGCTGGCCCCGCCGCGGTGGTCCTTGCTCCGCGGCGCGCCACTGCTCCGCGGTGCGCACCTGGTGGACCCGCATCAGGTTGGTGCGAGCCCGCTCCCGGATGGGGTCCGCCATCAGGGCGACGATGGTGGTGCCGGGAGTAGCCAGGCGGCGGGTCAGGAGCTCGCGGTCGACGAGCTGAATGACCTCGTCGTGGTGCTCCAGGCGATCCGGCAGGAAGTGGGGCTCGACCCCCCACACCAGGTTGAGCTGGCGGGCGACGGTCAGGCTGTTGGTGAACACCACGCAGCGGGTCGACGGCCGATAGCGCGAGATCAACAGGCCAGTGAAGCCGGTCTGCGTGAAGGCCACCATGAGCTCCGCAGCGAGCTCGCCGGCGGTGTAGACGGCGGCACCACACACCATGTCCGGAATGTCCTGGGCGATGTCTTCGGAGAGGCGGGGAACCCCCGACTCGGACGACGATCGGGCCGGGCTGCGGCGCAGATTGATCCGGTCGTGGAGCACCTGACGGCGGTAGTCCTCGGCTTCGACGATGGTGCGCGCCATCACTTCGACGGCGGCACGGGGATACTTACCGGCGGCCGTTTCGCCGGACAGCATGAGGGCGTCGGCGCCGTCGAAAATGGCGTTGGCGATGTCGGTGGCTTCGGCGCGCGTCGGCCGCGGCTGGGCCATCATCGACTCGAGCATCTGGGTGGCGACGATCACCGGCGTGGCGCGCTCGCGGCAGGCCCGCACGATCTTCTTCTGCAGCACCGGCACCTGATGGATCGGCACCTCGACGCCGAGGTCACCGCGTGCCACCATCACCGCGGTGGCGGCTTCGACGATCTCTTCGAGGTGCTCGACGGCCTGCTTGCGCTCGAGCTTGGCGACCAGCGGAATGCTGCCGCCGGCGGCGGCGATGCGATCCTCGAGGGCGGTGAGATCGGCGGCTCGGCCGACATAGCTGGCGGCCAGATAGTCGACCCCCTGCTCGACGGCGAAGGCGATGTCCTGGTGGTCCTTGGTGGTGATCGCGAAGCCGAGGTCGCTGTCCGGCAGGTTGATGCCCTTGCGACTCGAGACCTCGCCGCCGGTGAGCACTCGGGCGACGGCCTCGTCGGCGGAGGTTTCTTCGATCACCAAGTCGACCAGGCCCTGGTCGATCAGCAACCGTTGACCGGGCGACAGGGCGGCGAGGACCTCCGCTTCCCCAAGCGGCAGGTCGGCGTCCGCGGAGAGCCCCAGACGCACCCGCTCGCCGGCTTCGAGGCAGCGCCTTTTCGGCAGATTGGCCAGCCGGTAGCGCGGTCCCATCAGATCGAGAAGAATCGCCAGGTGGCGCTGCTCTTCTTCCGCCACGGCGCGAATGGTGGCGATGGTCTCGCGGTGCCAGTCGTGGGAGCCGTGGGAGAGGTTGAGGCGCAGGACCTCGGCACCGGCGAGCACGATGGCTCGCAGATCTTCCGGTCGTTGGCTGGCGGGGCCGACGGTGGCGACGATCTTGGCGCGGCGGATCATGATCGCCCCGTGAGGTGGTGGGGAAAGCGATTGCGGGCCCGGGACCGATGATTTAGCATCGGCTCTTCATCCACCGGGGGAGACGACACCCATGTTCGACGGTCTGCAAGGCAAGCTCCAAGACGTTTTTCGCCAGCTCAAGGGCGAGGGAAAGATCACCGAAGAGGCGCTCAAGTCGGCCTTGCGGCAGATCCGACTGGCGCTGCTCGAAGCGGATGTTCATATCCGGGTGGTGAGGCCGTTTATCGATCGCGTTCGGGAACGGGCTCTCGGCCAGGAAGTCCTGCAGAGTCTGACGCCTGCCCAGCAGGTCGTCAAGATCGTGCGCGACGAGCTCGTCGGACTGCTCGGCGAAGAGGGTCGCGAGCTCGACCTGCAGAAGCGGCCGGCGGTGGTGCTGATGTGCGGTTTGCAGGGCTCCGGCAAAACCACCACCTCGGGAAAGCTCGCCAAGCGCATGAAGGGCAAGGGCCGCCATCCCCTGCTGGTCGCCGGTGACCTGCAGCGCGCCGCGGCGGTCGAGCAGCTCGTCCAGGTGGGCGCCGGAGTCGGCGTGCCGGTGTGTCAGCCGGATGCCGGAATGTCGGTGCTGGCGCTGGCCGACAAGGCCACTCGCGAGGCGCGCGAGCGCGGCCACGACCTGATCATCTTCGATACCGCCGGCCGGCTGCACGTCGACGCTTCGCTGATGGAGGAGCTCAAGGCCCTGGCCGGCAAGCTGCAGCCGGACGAGATCCTGTTCGTGGCCGATTCGATGACCGGCCAGGACGCGGTGCGCAGCGCCGAGCAGTTCGCCGCCGACATGCCCCTGAGCGGCGTCATCCTGACCAAGCTCGATGGCGACTCGCGGGGCGGTGCGGCGCTTTCCATCCGCACCGTCGCCAAGGTGCCGATCCGCTTCGTCGGTGTCGGCGAGAAGGCCGAGGACCTCGACCTCTTCCACCCCGAGCGCATGGCCGGGCGGATGATCGGCATGGGCGACGTCCTCACCCTGATCGAGCGCGCCGAGCAGGGCATCGATCAGGACGAGGCGCAGCGCCTCGCCACCCGGCTGGCGAACCAGGAGTTCACCCTCGAGGACCTGCGCGACCAGCTGCGCCAGATCCGTCGCATGGGGCCGCTGGCCCAGCTCATGGAGCTGCTGCCCAAGGCCGGGCCCTTCAAAGGGCTCGACGCTAGCCAGGTGGACGAGGGCCAGATCAAGCGGGTCGAAGCCCTGATCAACTCGATGACGCCGCAGGAGCGGCGCCGGCCCCAGGTGCTCAATGCCAGCCGCAAACGCCGCGTCGCCCGCGGCTCCGGCACCAGCGTGCAGGACCTCAACCGCCTGCTCAAGCAGTACAAGATGATGCGCAAGATGTTCAAAGGGGCGCGCGGCAAATGGCTGCGCAAGGCGATGGGTGGCGGTGGCAAGCTGCCCGACATGCCGGGCGGCATGGGAGGCATGTTCCCCGGGTAGGGGACTCTCTCACCGGCTTGTTGCTGGCTTTTGGATCAAAACGTCGCGTTCTTGCGCATGTCTTGTCGAGGGGCGTCGATGCTCCGAGTGCCTGGGCCGTGGGGGCGGCCTCGTGGTGGGCATTCTGGAGCCGAGGCGGATCTGGTTGCCGCCGGGGAGTGTCGACCCACATCCTCTGACCAGCAGAGCCCGTCGTTCACCGGAGGGAGGCCGCCCTTGCGCACCGATCACAGATCTTCTTCTCTCGAGCACCCTTTGCGGTCGTCATCGATTGGGAGCAGGGGTCCTCGGCTGTTGAAAGCGCTTCATGCCCTCATCTGGTGCGCTGGCTTGCTGGGCCTGGGCCCGCTGGTGGCGGGGCCGGCCGGCGCCGACTCGGGGGTGGCCTTGCTCGGCGACGAGTTCCAGGTCAATACCTTCACCAGCCAGAACCAGTCCTTCCCGCACGTTGCCGTGGCGCCCGACGGGCGGTCCGTGGCGGTGTGGGAAAGCGTTGACCAAGACAACAGTGGCGATGCGGTGATGGCCCGCCGCTACGACGCCGCCGGCTCCCCGGTGGGCGACGAGTTCGTGGTCAACAGCCACACGACGAATCACCAGAGTCAGGCATCGGTGACGATGGCGGCGGACGGGTCATTCATCGTCCTTTGGCGCAGCCAGGCCCAGGATGGCGACGGCTGGGGGTCCTACGCGCAGCGCTTCGATGCCTCCGGCAAGGCGGTGGGTAACGAGTTTCGGGTCAATGAGGAAACCGAGAACAACCAGGAGAATCCGTTCGCCGCAATCGGTCCCGCCGGCCACATGATGGTGGTGTGGGAGAGCGAAGAGCAGGACGGCAGCACCGGCGGCATCTACGGTCGGGTCTACGACCCGGCGGGCCTGGCCGGCGACGAGCTCCGCATCAACACCACCACCCAAGGGTGGCAGAACGATGTCGAGATTGCGGCCACGCCGACGGGCTTCGTCGTCACCTGGGAGAGTCTCAACGTCGATTCGGACTTCCGGGCGGTCGTCCTGCGACGCTATTCCTTCGCCGGTGTACCGCTCGGGGGGGAGCAGTTGGTCAATGTCACCGAGGCCGGCAATCAGAACAACGCGGTGGTCGCCGTTCAGCCCGACGGGCGCTTCATGATCGCCTGGGAGAGCGATGGGCAGGATGGCTCCGAGGCGACCGTGATCGCGCGCTTCTTCTCGGCCAACGGCACGCCCACCAGTGGCGAGATTCAGCTCAACCAGACGACCCCCGGCGATCAGGAGCATCTCAGCGTTGCCGCCGACGGGCTGGGTGGCTATGTGGTGGTGTGGGACGGCGAAGCCGCCTCCGGCGGCAGCTTCGACGAGATCTGGGGGCGACGGGTGCTGGCGAACGGCACCCTCTGCGGTGATGAATTCCGCATCAACACCAGCACCTCGAATCGCCAGGTCTATCCCACCGTCTCGAGTAGCGCCGACGGTGTGCTGATGGCGCTATGGCACTCCTGGACCGGGGATGGCAGCGGTACCCGCGTGGTCGGCCAGAGGCTGCGGGTCAACCGCCTGTTCAGCGACGGTTTCGAATCGGGGGATTTCTCCGAGTGGTCTGCCGTCGGGCCCTGATCAGCTAACCCGAGCTCGACCAGGCGTTGGTATCGCCCGACTCGAAGCCGTCGGCGAAAATCACCAGGGGGATCGTGGTCCGCTCACAATCGTAGGTCTCGCCGATGCGAGGACCGGTGTCGAGGACCTCGAAATCGGTGGCCAGCACCTTGGCCGCCCCTGCGGTGAGGTCGAAGACGCGCGAGTTGATCCCCAAGTCGGACCAACGGGTCGTCGTGAAGAGGTCGCTCTCGGCCGTCAAGGCAACGGTGCCCCCGTCCGCCAATACCATGCCGTAGCGCTTGAGGGTATTGAGGATCACCCGCGCGGCGGGGGAATAGCCGGTGAGCGGGAAGTCGGCCCGTAGGCGCAGACGAGAACCGTAGGCGATGCTGCCTTGCGGGCCACTCGGCCCGCCGGCATGGGAAGCGGGGCGCACATAGAGCCTGCCGGCGACGCCTCCCAAGCTCGCATCGGTGGCCATCCGCGCGTTGGGCAGGATGAAGCGGACGGCATGGCCGAGGTCGCCGTTGCCTGAAGCATCTGCTGCCAGCGAGGCGGCGATCTCGTCGGCATTGAAGAGCAGCGGGGCGATCGGAAAACCCGCCGCGTCGGCGCTGGTGCAATGCTCGCCGCGTCCCTCCGGCGGATAGTCCCCATCGAGATACCAAAGGGCGAGACATTGGGCTTCGAGCTGCGCACTGCCCGACGCCGTCGAGCGATAGGCCTCGTAAAGGATCCGGTCCTGCACCACCAAGAGGTGGCAGTCGCCCGAAAGGTTGTCGCAAACCAGGTCGGCCTGGCCTTCGATGGCGGCGTCGAGGGGCACCGGCATCGCTGTCCCCAGAGGCTCGCAATCGGGCAGGAAATAGCCATCCGGATGGCTGACGATGGTCCGTGTCGGCGCGTCCGACGCGGCGTGGACGACGTGCAGACTGAAGTCGATTTGCAAGCGACCGTTGCCGAAGCCGCCCAAGCCGGAGAGGGTCGAGATCATCGACGCTGAGCTCGGATGGAGCGCTGCTGCCTCGATGTTCTGGTTCCAGACCGCGGAATCGATGAAGCGCGGCACGGGATCGGCGTGGGCTGGGACGGCGCCGAGAAGAATTAGGAAGACGAGTCTTTTCATCGGATGAGCTCAATTCAACGAGTTGACCTCGAGGCCCAAGTGCTCGATCTGAAAGCTCTCGAGAATTTCTCGTCTCTCTGCCGAAGTGCCGATGATCGGCTCCATCATGCCGCCTGACCAGATGCGGGGATAGTTCCACTCATTGATGGGCTGTTCTTCCGTTTTGGTCAATGAAATCAGTCTTGCACAGTAATGAGGGGGCTTTATTGAGACCACCTCGCCTCCCGGCAGGTCGACGGAGAGCGCACGCGGCTCCCGCGGAATTTTTTGCCATTTCGTGGACCAATTCCCGCCCACTTCGATGCATTCACTACCAACGATTCGGCAGACGATGGTCGCTTCGTCGACCACTGTCTGTCCGTGCTGCTCGACGATGAGTCGCACCTGAAGTCGCTCTTTGTGCCTCGTGTCGACCTTCGGCTTTTCGCCGCAGGAAAGCCTCTCGGCCACGGTGCACGCCTGGTTTGCAACGGCGAGAAGCAAGATGGCGCCAAGAGTCAGTAACTGGAACTTCCTCATCAGGGCCCTCGATCGGTTGATTGGCTCTCGAGCTCGACGAGACCCTACCACCGACGCCCCCGCTCAATTCGTGGCGGACTTTGTTCCTTCTGTGGCCGATTCTGTCAAGCCTGCGATGACTCGAGTTTGGAACCGGCTGCCGGCTGAATCCACCGGACCGCAGGAGATAGCCAGCAGCAGCCTACGCGGTGTGGGAGCTGCGAATGTAGGAACCTCGACCAGAAAGCGATGCCCGGAGGGGCGAACCAAAGGCCTGCCAAGTCACGGGACCCTCGTCGAGGCGGTCCGCTCGCGTCGCTCGCTCAAGGCACGGTGTTGGACCAGCGTGTCGTATCTCCCGACTCGAAGCCGTCGGCGAAGAGTAGCGGCAGGCGATAAACCGCCAGGGCACTGGCGTTCTGGTGAGCCGTCACCAGGTGGGCTCCGTCCGCGGTCACGATGGCGTCAGACACTTCATTGAGGTCGGTTCGTTCACCGTTGGTGTCGAAGGGTCGGTCGATCACCGTGCCGAAGCGAAGACTGCCGTCGACGGTGTCGCGGAGAAAGAGAACGATGGCCTGACCGCCCGTCTTACTAGGGGGGACGATCCCGGAACCAACCACGACGAGCTGGCCGTCCGGCGTGACCGAAACCGTCCGTGCGCCATCGAGGCCATCGACGCCGTCGACCCCGTCGACCAAGACCTGCTCGAAGGTGAGGGCGCCCGAGATCGGCTCGCGGCTGAATACGGCGATGGCGGCGTCGTCCTCGCTCACAGCGTAGAGCTGCGCGCCATCGGGGCTCATGGCAAGGGCGCGCACGCCGCCGAGGCCTTCGACACCACCGGTGCCATCGACCACCTGGCCGACGAAGGTCAGGGGCTCGATCGTCGCATTGAGGCTGAAGTGTGCGATGGCGCCGTCGTCATCGCCGCCGACATAGAGACTCGAGCCGTCCGGGCTCAACACGAGGGACAGCGGATCGTTGATGCCCTCCGCGTCGACGCCGTCGACCAGAGTCTGAAGAAAGGTCAAGGCCCCGGTCGCCAGATCGCGCCCATAGACCTGCACGGCATCGTTCAGGTCGTCGCCGGCGAAAAGGAAGCCGCCATCGGCGGAGAACGTCATCGCTCGGATGACGGCAGCCGATTCGGGTGGTGTAGCGCTGGCGAAGGTGAGGGCGCCGGAGACGGCGTCGCGGTCGAAGACGATCAGATTGGGGGTGCTGAGCTCCGAGACGTAGAGATGCTCGCCGCCGGGTGACAGGGTCGGTGCTGCGGTCTCATTGATGCTCACCGGCAGCGAATCACCGGCGACGACTTCGACAAAGTCCAGGAGCCCGGTGGCGGCATTGCGCGCATAGAGACCGATCTCACGCTCACCATCGGTGGCCGTGGTGTAAAGGTGGCGTCCGTCGGCGCTGACGGTCAACCCATCGACCGAAGACAACCCGTCGTTGTGCTCAGTCTCGTCGTCGAAGAGCTGCACAAAACTCAAGGCGCCCGTGGACGGTGCCGAAGCGACGACGACCATGGCCTGATCGAATCGGCTGGCGGTGTAGAGGTGTTCGCCATCCGGGTCGAAAACCGGCGGCCCCGGGTTGTTCAGGTCGGTGCCCAGGCTGATGCCGGTGCTCTCCTCGACCAAAGTCAGCATTCCTGTCATGGCGTTGCGGGCAAAGACCACGAGCGCATTGTCCGGAAAGGTGTTGACCACCAGGACGCTGCCGTCGGGCCGGATCCGCAACCCGAGGGGGTTGCCGAGAAGGTTGATGCCGCCCAGGTCGTCCTCCACGGTTTGAACATGGGTCAGCATGCCCGTCCCGCCGTTGCGCGCGAATATGGTGACCGCGCTGTCGACCGTAGCGACCACGTAGACGTGGTCGCCATCCGGACTCACGTCGACCGCCAACGCGCCTGCGAGCCCCGCCGCGCCGCCCTGACCATCGAGAATCGCTTGGACGAAGCTCAAAGTGCCGGTGCCAGCGTCGCGCGCGAAGACGGCGACGGAGCCGGAGGCTCCACCCGCTACGACGTAGAGGTGTGTACCGTCCGGGCTGAGGGCGACATGTTGGGCCAAGGCTATTCCGCTGACGCCGCCCTGACCTTCGAACAACGCCTGTACGAAGCTGAGCCCACCGGTCGCGCTGTCTCGGGCGAACACGGACACCGCGTTGCCGTCGTAGTCGGCCACATACACGAAGGCTCCGTCGCCGCTGACCGCGAGACCGCGCGGCTGTGCGATCCCGGTGGCACCGCCTTGACCCTCGACGACGCGATCGGACAACGCGACGAGGCCCGTGGCTGGATCGCGATCGAACACGGTCAGCCCGAGCGCCGCGACGTAGAGGTGCTCCCCGTCGGGAGACGAGACGATGTCCCGGGCTTCGTCGAGTCCCTCGATCTCCGCCTCGATCTCGCAAAAGACCTGGAGAAACGACAGCGACCCCGTGCTCGGGTCGCGTGTGGCGCCGTGGAGGCAGCCGCGGCCGCCGACCGTGTACATCTGGGCACCGTCTGGGCTGACCTCGACTGCCGACGCACCTCGGAGACCGGCGCCGTCGAACAAGATCTGCAACAGTTGGAGGTCGATCAGGCCACCGCGTGCCGGCGCAGGTGACGACAAGAAGGAGAACAGAACAAGCAGGGTGCCGAGGTGCGGTGCGCACCGAACGAAGCTGTTGAACATGGTGGTCCTCGGAGGAGAAGTCGGGGAAGGCATGGCGCGATACGCCAAAACTCGGGCATGGAGAGTCTATCTGGAACCCGCGGGCTCATACGCCGGTAGTGGGCTAAGAAGTGGTGGCGCGGCGGTGGCGGGTTAGAAGCACTCGAGGCCGGAGGGCGTCGGCGGTTGTGCTAGTTTGCTCAAATGACTGAAACCGAAGTGACGTTCACGATTACAGAGGTCACAGTTTCAGCCGAGCGAAAGAGTACTTTCATTCGACTGAATATCGACGGGGAGAAGGTGAAGACTCCCGTGACTCCGGAAGTGCGCACGCACTTTTTCGAGCAATTCTGGCGCGAGAAACCCACCCCACACCAGAAGCGAAGATTCGCGACACTGATGAACCTTGTGCGCGCTGCATACCGGAAGGGGCAGCGCGACGCGGCGAAAAGCAGTCGCTAGGCGCCAGCGGCCATCAGGTCCCGCATGGTCCACGGTCGGCGGGTGATCTCTGAGGCCATGGCGGGCGTCATTTTGACGGTGCGGTGGCGCTTGCAGAAATTGTAGTACGCGATCCAGAGCGCGAGCGCGGCCTTGTGGTTGTCCCAGCACTTCGAAAAGGCCACCGTTAGCCGCGAGGTCCGCTTGAGGCCCATCCGCAACGACAGGTTCCAGCGCTCCACCCGCGACGTACCGATGCGATCCGGCTCCGGATCGCCAAAGACGACACCCTTCTCAGACTTGATTAGAGCGGGCGGCGCGTAGTGGCGCTGTCCCTCGGGGTGATAGCCGAATTCCTTTTTGATGATGCCGTAGTCGGACCGCGCGCCGACGTGGTAGTTCAAAGAGTCGAAGTAGGGCTGAAATCCGTCGGTGCTGATCTGGAAGTGCCCGCCGTCGCGTAGTCGAGCTTTTCGGCGAATGCATCAGCGCCTAGATTGTTGCGGCGTCCCAAGTGCCAGCAGAGCACCAATTTCGAGGAACGGCACAGGCCGATCCAGGCGTAGGCGTCGCCCTCCTGTGGGTCCTCGATGCCGTCCTTCTTCTTCGAGCGCTCCTTGCGGCCCACGTAGGACCACGTCTCGTCGCACTCTACGTCCTCGACCGGTACGTCCCTGATCCGGTTCCGCATGACCTGCTCGGCTCGGTCACCGGCCAGCTTCAAGAGGCGCAAGACGGTGGACTTGTGGAGGTGCGTCACACGGCACACGGCACGGACACTGGAGCCCTCACAGAGCAACGCCAGCGCCATCAGGGCCTTCTCTTCGTCCACGCGCATCTCGCCGAACAGGTGCTCGCGAGCTTCGGTGTGAACCTTCTTGCAGGTGAAGCACTTGAACCGGCGCCGTCCGTCGGCGCGCTTTCCGTGGCTCCGCATCGTGGCTTCGCAGGTGGGGCAAGTCGGGTTGGGCATGTCGCGTCTCCTGTGAGATCGAGACGCGTTAGAATGCCGGTGTGAGCCGTTGGCGCTATCGCGTCGCGGTTGGCCCCGTTGGTCGTTGGCGCGACTGGCGGGTCGTTGTTTTTTTCTCAAGTCATTGGAATTATTGTAGGCCAAATAAGTCTACGCGTCAAGGGTTGATTTGTGGCCTATTTCGGCCTACGATTAGTCATGCCTAAGACCGGTAGGCCGCCCAAGAAGCCAGAGGAGATGTACGACGCTGCAATTCGAATCCGCATGCGTGAGGCGGACCACGAGCTAGCCAAGAAGGCCGCCAAGCGCGCAGGGCTGAGCGTCTCCGCTTGGACGCGTTCCAGGCTCATTGAGGCCGCCAGGGAAGAGCTGAAGGGGGATTCGAGTTAGAATAAGTGCGGAAGACGGGGGGATCGAACCCAGCCGGGTGCATCCGGCCCACAGATCTCTAAGTTCTGTTGCCCTACCAAGAGCGAGCCGCCTTCCAGGTATGTCGAGTGCCGGGGCGGGGGGTATGCCTGCAAGCTCTCCTCGCCCGCCCCGGCTTTGATTCGGGCCGCCCGACGCGGCCCTCAATCCCTCCTCATTCCTGCGCTCCCTTCTGTACTACCGCTGTACTACCGCCTTCATGAAGGCTAGTGCGGCCTCGAACAGCGCGAAGTCCTGCTCCGTCATGTCGACCGGGTAGACGATGTAAGCGCCATTCAGCGTAGGAATCTCCTGCCGAGCGAACCCCTCGGGGACCTTGCTCTTGCGCGGCGCCTCCGCCGCTTCGTCCTGTTTCGCCGCCTTCGGTTTGGCCTGGGCCTTACTCTTGGACTTCGCCTTCCCGTTGGGCGTGGACTTTTTCGGTCTCGCCGTCTTGGTTTCCTTGAGGTAAGGGGAAACCTCAATCCCCATTGCCTCCAAACCCTGGAGAAGAAAGCGCATAGAGCGCAGGAGGGTAGTACCGCTTACTCCGTAGCTTTCGGCCATGATCTGCTTGACCTGGGCGGGCGTCGCCTTCTTGATGTCCAGGGCGAAAATCTCGGCGTACGCGTCCTCGAAGACCTTCCGGAGCAATGACTTGCGCTCAAGCTCATTCTTCGACACCAACTCCTTGAGGATCGGCGCCGGCTCATGCTCATCTCCGATCAGCCGGAGGAACTTCATCGACGAAATGAGCTGGCTTTGGCTGCTGCCGGAGAGATTCTCGAACGCGGACTTGTCGACCTTGCTCGGGAGCCCCTCCGACAATCGGTCGAGCGCGTTCTCAAGCGTCTTGTATGAAACGTACGCTGCTGCAGGTCGGTCATCAGGCATCTCGGCACCTCTCGTCGAGTCGAATTACATGGTGTAACCTAGGTGATTACCCGTAACGTGTCAAGCGGTATCGGCGGAGATTTTTCCTAGGAGGTACGGCTCCGCCCTGCTAGGATGGCCTCATGGACGCACAAATATATGAAGGTAAAGTGGTTAGACTCTCCTCGGCCCTTGGTGAGATATCTCGACGAGTGGTTCGGGTAACTGGGGACTTGGTCGTCATTTGCACCGAACAGGAGTACCAGCGGGCCATGCAGGAGCACCGGAGCCCGCTGACGATCGCCTTCCGACGCTCTGACGTGCTGGGGGTAGGCGAGGCCCAGGAGGCGCCCGGTGCGGGCGTTGGGCCTCGCGAAATGTGCTGAGCTAGCTGGGCAGTAGCGCGGTCTCGATGTCCCGCGCCAACGCCTCAACCTGCGGCGCGAGGTCACCGGCCAGCACCACAAGGCGAAGGCTACCGGGGTCGGTGCCCGCCTCGGTCCCGTGCCACGCGATCATGTAGAGGGCGCTGGCGCAGTGCCGGAGGTCGGCACCAACGGCGGCCATGTGTTCCCGATTCGGCTCGTCGGGAATCTCGACCATCTGAGCCTCGCGGGATAGCTCGAGGATCCAGTCAGTGAGCTCTCGAAGGATGGGGCGCCGATCGGCCGGGATCTCCTGCAGGAAGGATTCGCGAAGTCCGGCGCTGTCTTCAAAGATACAATTCGGGCGGTCGCTCATGGTGGGCTTGCTCCTCCATGGGTGGCAAGTCCCCGGTAGACGCGCAATCGTCTGCCGGGGGCGTTTGGCTTTTGGGCGGGTTCATCCCGCTCTCGCCCGCGAAGGCTAGCCCTTGTCAGCCTCCCGAAGGGACGCCACCACTTCTTAGCCCACTACCCATACGCCCGAAGTCCTCTTACGCGAAGGCTATCCAGCCGCGCCAGGAGAGACCGGCGTAGAACAGCTCGATGCCCGAAAAACCCGACTCGCGGAGCAGAGCCACGTTGCGCTCGGCGGACACCGTGGCGAGCACGTCCTTCAGCCGTCCGCGCGTTTGCTCAACCAGTTCTTCCGCCGCGCCTGAATCGAGTGCAAACCTGGCATAGCGATCCCGGTGAAGGTCAAAATCGTCTGCGCTCTGGTCCAGACATAAATCCACCAGGATCAAAGGCGCACCTTTCTTGAGCCGCGCCTTGATATTCACGAGGGCGTCCAGTTTCTCCCCGTTGTCTTCCATGAAATGCAGCGTCAGCAAGCAGGTCGCCGCATCGAACGGCCTCATGGGTGCATCGGCAACGTAGCCTTGCACCCACGTCACGCGACCCTCGACACCAGCCTCGCGAACGGTGCCACGAGCCTGGTTCAGCATTTCTGGAGAAGGATCAACGCCGGTGAACTGCCAGTGCGGCTTGGCGCTGCCGAATCTGGCGATTTCCAATCCACCGCCAGCGCCCAGCACGAGTAGCTCCGCCGCCTCGTCGCTCACGGACTCCGCGATCAGCTGGACCGCCATTTGATGCATGAAGTGATAGCCCGGCACGAATTGCGCTGGACCGTCAGCGGCGTATCGAGCCGCGAATTTCTCATCGGCGTAATCACAGGCAGACATAGCCACAGACAGTACCTGGGCCCGGCAGCGTTGCCAAGCTCGGATGACGCGTCATCGCATTGCAGGTGTCGCGACTCTCTCTTGTAGCGGTGGTGGTTCCGGGACCAAGAACCGACCCGGCCGGAGGCGGCGCTCGATGGCGCCGCCGGGCCGGCCGGGGCTGCCTGTTGAGGTCATTCTACGACCTCGGGGTGGGGTGCTCTACTCGGGAACGCCGCAACCGCCGCCGAGGGGAGCCGCTCCCGGGCGCCGCAGGCTCTGACTCCACAGCAAGACGTCGCCGGTTTCGAAGCTGTCTTCGAAGATCAGGGCTACCGGTGCGCCGGCCTCGAAGGCGCCGATGTCGCAGCGCGCGATGCTGTCCGGGTCGGGGCCGTCCCAGACCCGCCGCTGGCCGAGCTGGTCGAAGGCCAGGGGGATCCCGCCGGGGCCGAGGCAGCCGGCCGGATCGCCGCCGTCGAGGGCGGGGCTGCCGAGCAGCAGGGGGACTGCCGGCGTGGGATCGCAGCCGAAACGCAGGGAGTCGATGTTGGCGGCCAGGGGACTGGAGATGGTGCCGGTGAGGTCGCCGGTGATGGCGGTGAAGGAACAGTCGCCGCTATCGATGGCGGCCAGCAGGTTGTAGCCGAAGGATTGGAAGGTGCCGACGCAGTCCGGTGCCAGGGACGGTGAGGGACCCATCGAGAGGTCTTCGTTCTGGGCCACCAGCGTGTTGCGCAGGATGAGGTTGCCGCTGCCGTCGGCGACGTGGAAACCGCCGCCGTCGCCGGAGCCGTTTTCGTCGTAGTCGGCGTAGTTCCAGGCCACTGTGGTGCTGTAGAGGGCGACGTCGCCCGGTCCGTCGAAGTAGAGGCCACCGCCGTCCGCTTCGGCGGCGTTCTCGGCCAGGGTGGTGTTGATCAATTCACTACGGCTGGCGGCCGAGCCTTCGTTGCGCCACTCGATGCCGCCGCCGTGGCGGCCGGCCTGGTTGGCGATGATGGCGCTGTCTCGGGCGGTCATCGCGATGACGCTCAGGCCGCCGCCGTCGGAGGTGGCGAGATTGCCGTCGACGACGGTGCGCAGAAGCACGAGCGGCGCGGCGCTGACGGCGGTGACACCGGCGCCGGTGAGCGACTGATTGAAGGCGATCACCGAGTCGGTGATCCAGGCTGGGCCGGCGAGGTAGAGACCGCCGCCGAACAGCGTCGAGCGGTTGCTTTCAATCCGCGCCGAGATCAGGCGCAGCTTGCTGGCCAACTCGCGGGTTTGGATGCCGCCGCCGCTGGTCACGCCGTCGCCTTGCTCCACCGTGAGGCCTTCGATGGTCAGGTCGGCACCCTCGTGAACGTCGAAGACGCGGTCGAGGTCGCTACCGCTGATGGTGGCCGTGAGGCCCGCCGCCGGTCGCAGGGTGACGTCGTCGCGGATGTCGAAGTCGCCGGTGAGGTTGTCGTCCTCGTTGCCGCCGGCGACGGTGATGGCGTAGGTGGATTCGAGGACGAAGAGGATGGTGTCGTGGCCGAGGCCGGGATCGCAGCCCATGAAGGCGCTGTCCGTGTTGGCCGCTTCGATGGCCTCCCGGAGGGTGCAGCGATTGTCGGCGACGATGCCGTCAGAGACCGCGGTGACGGTGATCTCGGCGCCCTCGAGGGACGAGGTGAAGACGAGGAAAAAGCAGCCGACGCAGAGCAATCGGCGAAGGTATCGAAGGTCCATGGGTAGTTCTCCTGGATTCTCGTGGTGTCAGGAGCCGCCTCCCATGCAGCTCCGTCAACGCGGTCCACGACGGAAGCGTCGTGCACCGGACAGGAGAGGGTCGAGTCAGGAGTCGCTGGTGGGCTCGAGGCCCTTGCTGCGGGCGAGCTCCTGGAGATCCGGCGCCGCCCAGCCGGCGGCTTCGAGCTGGCGGAGCAGGGGGCGCGCCGCCTCGATCTCGTCGAGCTCGAGGAGAATTTGGACCAGGGTGTCGAGGTAGTAGGAGGAATCGGGATGGCGGCGGTGGACCGTCTGCATGATGCCGACCGCCTCGCGCCAGGCTTCGCCGGCTTGATCCGGCGCTCCGAGGGCGCGATGCAGCCGGCCGAGCTCGAGCAGGTCCCAGGCGACATCGTTGCCGGCGGAGGCGTTGTCGGGAAATCGTTGGTGCCGGTCTCGGGCGATGGCGAGGCTCGCCTCGAGCTCGGGCAGCGCCAGGTCCGGTCGGCCTTCACGCCGATAGGCCTCGGCGAGACCGGCATGGGCGACGGCGAGCTCTCGGTTCCAGCCGGCGTTGCCGGGCTCGAGCCGAACCAAGACCTGTGCCTGGTGCCGTGCTTCGAGCAGGGTCTGGCGCGCCGCGGTGAGGTCGCCGATGTCGAGATGAGCCCAGGCGATGTGGCCGAGCGCGAGCTGCAGCTCCTCTCGCCAAGCGGTGTTCGTGGAATCGGTCTCGACGAGCTCGGCGCAGGTCCGGCGGGCGGCCTCGAGGTGTTCGAGGGCGGCCTCGAAGTCGCCTTGGTGGCTGTAGGCGAGGCCGGTGAAGGACTCGGCTCTGGCGCCGCGATGGCGCCACTCGGGGTCACTGCGGCGCTGCTCGGCAAACTGGCGGGCTTCGGCGAGGACCTCGAGCGCGGTGGCGGGTCGGCCGCCTTCGCGAGCGATCCAACCGTGCAACGTCAGGCTGTCGAAATGGACCTCCGCCCAGTCGTCCGGGGGTGGAGCGAGGGGGGCGAGTCGACGCGACCACCGAAGCGCCTCGGCCGACGACTCGAGGGCCAGGTCGGCATCGCCCTGATTGACGATGGCGCCCGCCAGGGCATGGTGGCTGCGCGCCAGCTCGAGCTGCCATCGCGGGTCCGGATCGCTCTCCACGAGGCCTTCGAAGAGTCGGCGGTTGTTGTCGAAGGCGCGCCGGGCGGCGTCGTGGTCCCCCTGGCCCACGAGGACTCGGCCGGCGTTGTGGAGGGCGGTGGCTCGACTGCGGATCTCGGGCGGTGACGATCCCCCTGCGCGACCGTCGAAGTAGGCCAGCGACTGGCGGGCGACCTGCTCCAGGAGATCGAGACGGCCGACGCGGTCGAGACCCTGGTGGAGATCCTCGAGCATGAACTCGAGCAGCCCCTCGGCATCGCGGCGAGCCTCGACGGCGGCCTGTCGCTGGGCGGCGAGGTCGCGGGTGTAGCGCACCGCCAAGAAGGCCAACAGGACGAGGGAGGCGAGGGTGACCGCCGTCGCGGTGGCGAGGGCGGCGGCGACCCTCGGGCTGCGTCGGGCGCGGCGTAGCCAGCGGCCGATCCAGGTGACCGGACGGGCCGCCACCGGGGCGCCATCGAGATAGCGCTCGAGATCGTCGGCGAGGGCGCGCACCGAGTCGTAGCGCTGCCCCGGCTCGCGGGCCAGGCAGGTGTCGGTGATGGTCACCAGGTCGAGGGGCAGGTTGGGACGGTGCTGGCGCACCGGGACCGGCTCGCCCTCGAGCCAGGCGAGGTCGCCGGCGAACGGGCGCTCGCCGCAGAGCAGCTCGTAGAGCATCACGCCGAGGGAGAAGACGTCGCTGCGCCGGTCGATCTCCGCCCGCCGGCCGAGGGCCTGCTCCGGCGACATGTAGCCGGGGGTGCCGAAGATCTGGCCGGTGCGGGTGACCTCGAGATCGGTGTGCTCGAACTGGGCGATTCCGAAGTCCAGCACCACCACCTTGGGTCGACCTTCGGAGTCCTCCTCGACCATCAGGTTCGACGGCTTCAGGTCGCGATGGATGACGCCTTCGCGATGGGCGTAGTGGACCGCGTCGCAGGCCTGGAGCAGCAGCCGGAGACGTTCTTCCACCGCCAGCTGATGGCGCTCGCAGTAGTCCGTCAGCGAGCTGCCTTCGATCTTTTCGAGCACCAGGTAGGGCATCTCTCGCACCATGCCGCCATCGAGCAGACGGGCGATGTGGGGATGCTTGAGGCCGGCGAGAATCTGACGCTCCTGGAGGAAGCGCAGGTGGGCGTCGCCATCGCGCGGTGCGCGGTGCAGGAGCTTGAGGGCGACTTCCTGGTCGAAGGTGCCGTCGGCGCGGTGGGCGCGGTAGACGATGCCCATGCCGCCCTCGCCGAGGACGCCGTCGATGCGGTAGGCCCCCACCTGCTCGCCGACTTCGAGGCCTCCGAGGGGACGCAGCTCGAGGGCGTTGCCGAGCAGATCGGCGAAGCCGTCGGCGACGGGGGTGTCGAGGGGCGTTTCGCCGGCCTCGCAGCGAGCCAGCCGCTGCAGGAGCTCCCGGCGGTCGCCCTCGGCCTCGGCGAGGGCTTCCCGTCGGGCCTCCTCGTCGAGGTCTAGAAAGCTCTCGAGCTCCTGCCAGCGGGTCAGATCGTCCGGCACGATGGTGTGGGTCGCGGTACGTGGTGGCAGGTGGATCGCGGCATGACCAAGACTTTCCCAGGGCCCTTGGTGCGGGCCTTGGCACTGCTAGTATAGGAGCCACATTTCGAATCATCGATGCTCATATTCCGAGGAGGACCGATGGCCGGCGATGCGGCTCCCGACGCGGGACGAGAAGGCGCTGTCACGGTTCTTCTGCAGCGCATGGCGGCGGGGGAGGCGGGGGTCCTCGACGAGCTCTTCCCGCTGGTCTATGGCGAGCTGCGCCGAATCGCCCGCGGCCAACGCCGGCGCGGTGCCACCCTCGACACCACGGGCCTTCTCCACGAAGCCTATCTGCGCTTCGCGCGCCGCGAGCGCCACGTCTACAACCACCGCCAGCACTTCTATGCGGTGGCCGCCAAGGCGATGCGCCAGATCTTGCTCGACGAAGCCAAGCGCCGCCTGCGCGCCAAGCGCGGCGGTGGGGCGCAGCGCGCCTCCCTCGATCCGGAGCAGCTTCGCATCGAGCAGCAAGCCGAGATGATGATCGCCCTCGATCAGGGCCTCGAGAAGCTCGGTCGGGTCAAGGAACGGGCCAAGCAGGTGGTGGAGTACCGCTTTTTCGGTGGCCTGACCGAGGAGGAGACGGCGCGCTTGCTCGACGTCGATGTCCGAACGGTTCGCCGCGATTGGGCCCAGGGACGCGCCTGGCTGGCCGTCGAGCTCGGGTCGCCCTGAAGGGGTTTCCCTGATCGCGGTGACCGGATCGCGCCGCCCTGTGCCCGGATCGCGTCGCGGCGAGGCGCACGCTCGACGTCAGGGCGCGACGTCGAGGAGGAAACGCTCGACGGGCTCGGCGTGGATCACGATCTGGTGTCGGCCGGCGGCGAGGGCGTCGCCCGGCAGGAGCAGCGAATAGAGACCTTCGTTGCTGCGTCGAAGACCGGTCCGTGACCAGATCACCTCGCCGTCCGGGGCGACGACCTCGACCCGCAGGCCCGCGGCGGCGGAACGCTGGTCGGAAATCAGCAGCAGAGCGACGCTCGACGGGGCGTCGGTGAGGCGTAGCGAGGTCGCCTCTCGGGAGCCCCGGAGGGGACTTTCTGCGACCAGCTCGAGGATCGGCGGGTTGATCACCAGACTCTGAGGCAGCGCCGTCGGCGGGCGTTGGAAAGCCCAGAACAGGCTGGCGGCGGTGGTCAGCAGAAGCACCGCGGCGATCGCCGGCCAAAAGGCCGCCGGCTGACTCCGGTGACGACCGCGCCAGGCCAGTGTTCCTGCCTCCTGGGTCCCTGCCTCCTGGGTCCCTGCCTCCTGGGTCCCTGCTTCCTGCGTCTCTGCCTCGTGCTTCGGCCGAGCCCGGGAGAGCTCGTCGCGGCACCGCGGACAGATCGCCAGGTGGAGGTCGGCGGCTTCGCGGTCTGCCGGCGACAGCTCCTCGCCGTCGGCGAGATCGAGCAGCAGATCGATTGCCAGGTGCTGCTGGGCGGCCTTCCCGACGGTCAGCGTGTCGGTGAGGGCCTGGCGGCAACGGGCGCAGCTCTCGAGGTGGTCGGCGACCTGCTGCCGCTCATCCGTCGCCAGGCGGCCGTTGGCGAACCAGGGCAGTCGCTGTTCGATGTCGGCGCAGCTCATCACGGGGCTTCCTCTCTCTTCCGCGGCGGGCGGTTCGTCCGCTTCGAGTCCTCTGACGATGGTTCGCGCGCAGACGTTACTTCGTGACTTCTGTTGCTCTGGTCCGGAAGCCTCTGGGCTTTTGGTTCGCGACTCGCCAGGGCCTTGTCTCGGCAGCGCTTGACCCGCACGCGCAGGGTCCCCTCGGCGACGTCGAGGGCGAAGCTCATCTCGCGATAGCTGTAACCCGCCACGATCATGCGCCACAGCTGGCGGCAGGTCTCGGGCATGGTGGCGTAGAGGCGGAGCAGACCCGACAGGGTTTCTCCTTGGCGCAGCGTGTCGAGGGCGCTGCGATCCTCGAGGAAGGGCGTTACCGCTTCGACATCCACCCAGCGAATCAGCGAGCCGCGGCGCAGGCGATCGATCACGCGGTAGCGCGCCGTGCGCGAGACGAAGGCCTCGAGGGGGCCGGTGCCGGCGAAGCGGTCCGCCGCCAGGGAGCGCAGCAGCTCGACCTGGATGTCCTGCACGGCGTCTTCCCAGTCGCTGCCCAGGGGGCGGCGAAAGCGGCCGATGGCGCGCTCGATCCAGGTCGTGACCCGGCTCACGGCCGGCGTCGCGCCGTCGAGATAGGCGGCGACTAGGGAGCGGTCGTCCATCGCGCGCTGCCGTCTCCAAAGAGCTGGAACCCGGCCCAGTGGAAGGGTGGAGAGAGATCGCTGTCGCCGTGGCGATGTTGGATCAACTCCCGCTGCGAGGCCCGCAGTGCCTCGGCGAAACTCTCGCCGGCCTTGACGCGGCCGTAGAAACGCACCATCAGGGTGCGGGTCGAAGCGTCGTTGACGCGCCAGGTCGAGGCCACCACGGAGCGCGCCCCGGCGAGCTGGAGGGCGCGCGTCAGGCCGAGTAGGCCCTCGCCGGCAAAGGCCTGGCCGAGGCCCGTCTGGCAGCCCGAGAGGGTGACCAGATCGGCGACCACCTCGACCTGCTCGAGGATCTCCCAGGTTTGCAGCAGGCCGTTCTGCCGCCCTTCCGAAAGCTTGGCCGGGCGGGCGAAGGCGAGGCCGGAATCGAGCGGTGAGTCTTCGTCGAACCAGGCGTGGCTAGCGAAGTGGATGATGCGGGCGCTGGCGCCGAGGGAGCGGAAGCGCTCTTCGGTGGCTTGGTCATCGAGAAAACTCGCGCCGTGGGGGGCGAAGAGGGCCGCGATCTCTCGCGCTTCGTCGCGGGCGGCGGGCAGGGCGAGGCCGCCGGAGGAGCGCTCCGTCGCCGCCATCGTCACTTGAGGGTTGGAGACGCCGAAGGCGGTGACTCCAGCGGCGGTTTCGAGGTCGCGCTGCCGTTGGCGCAGATCGCGCAGAGCGATGAAGGAGGGAGCGATGCTCAGGGTGGTGGTCTCGATCCAGTAGCGCTGCCGATCGGACGGCGCGGCGAGGGCCGCGAAGGGCAGACGGTGCAAACTTCCGTCCGGCAGAACGACCACCCGCTGGGCGCCTTCGAGGGCATCCTGGGCGGGAGCCAGCAGGACCTCTCCGAGATCCTCGGCGAGGCGCCGGAAGCGCGCCCGACCGAGGTGCTCGCGGCGCTCGATGGCCTGGCGGAAGCTCTCGACCCGTTCCTCCAGGGAGCCCTGATCGATCGCCAGCCGGTGCGCTTCGACGCCGTCTTCGGTGGCCACCAGCAGCCAGCACGATCGCTCCCCGAGGAGATACGACAGCACGACTTCGCCCCGCTGCGGCCGCGGGATGGCGGTCGGCCGGCGCCGGGCGGGTACCGGCTCGGCGCTGTCGGCGAGGATCTTTCGCTGAGCTTCGCGTTGGGCTTCGAGGTCGCGCCGCAGGCTTGCCAGGCGATCGGCGTCGGTCTCGGCGGCGAGGGCTTCGAGCAACCGATCGTGTTGCAAGCGCAGGCGGCGGAGCTGGGTTTGCTCCGCAGACGTCAGACGTTCCGGGGGGCGAAGGTTGCGTTGATTCAAGAGGTCGCGGAAGGAGCGGGCGCGCAAGCGTTCCGAGACGGCGAAGGCGGTTTCGCGATCTCCCTGGGAGAGCAGGAATTCGATGTGGTCATAGAGCAGGTGAGCGACCTGGGCCCGGCCGCGGGCCCGGGCCAGGTCGCCGCCGGTCTGGAGGAAACGGTCCGCTTCGAGGGCCTCCAGGCTCTCGCTGTACAGCTCAGCGGCGGCTGCCGGGTCGGCTCTGAGCTCCGCCAGCCGGGCCAGGCCGGCCAGCGACATCGCCTGCTCGACGCTGCCCGGTGAGCGCGCCGCCTGGACTGCGAGGGCCGCCGTCAGCAGTTGCCCGGCGTCGTTAGTGGCGCCGCGTCGCACCAAGCAGCGCCCCAGATTCATGCGACTGCGAGCCAGCTCGAAGGCGCCGGAGGCCAACGGCTTCAAGACCTCGATGGCCTGGCGATAGAAGTCCTCGGCCTGCTTGTCGTCGCCTTGGGACTGGGCCAGCGATCCGAGATTGTTGAGGGCGATGCCGACATCGATTCGGGTTTCGCTGTCGGGGCTCAGGTGTTCGCGGCCATGGGCGACCGCAGCGAGATAGTGGCGGCGGGCGACGGACGCTTCGCCGCGCTGCTTGGCGGCGAGGCCGAGGTTGAGCAGGACCGGCAGGATGCGGTGGTTCTCGGGCGCCAGCTCGCGGAAGAGGTCGAGCGCCTGATGAAGATAGACCTCGGCGGTCTCGGCCTGATGGGTGTCGACCAGCAGACCCCCGAGAACCATCCAGGCGGCGGCGAGATCGAAGCTGCGCGGTGCGTTGGCTTCGAAAAAGGTGATGGCCCTGCGGACTTCGACCTCCGCCTGCGCCAGCTCGCCGCGTAATCGGTGCACCCCGGGCAAGGCCATCAGCACAACACCACGGCGTCGGTCCTGCGGCGCGATCCGCGCCAGCAGGGCCTCGGCTTGGCGCATCAAGTTTTCGGCCTGGTCGAGGTCGCCGTGCTTTTGGTAAGCCACTCCGAGGTTGGTGAGCTGGTTGGCCATCTCGGAGCTCTCGGGATCGAGACGGCGGCGAATCTCGAGAGCCCGGCGGCTGAGCTCGATGCGCTTCTCGAAAGGCTCGAGGAGAGCAATGTTGTTGAGGCTCTTGGCGACCAGCAGGGAATCCGGTACGGATTGCTGGCGAATCTCGAGGGCTTCCTGCCAGAGGCGACGAACCCGCGGTTCGTCGCCCAGGTACCAGGCGGCGATTCCGGTGTCGTCGAGGCTCGCCGCGGTCGCCAGGCTGGCGGGATCGAGGGAGCGGCGCAGGCGGAGGGCGGCCTCGTGCTGCGCCAAGGCTTCTGGAAAGCGATCTTGCGTGAGCAGACGCCGAGCGAAGCGGGAAGCGAGATGGGCGCGATCGGCAGCCGGAAGATCCGATGCGGCTTCGAGAGCGCGCAGCCACAGGCGATCCGCTGCCTCCTTCTCTTGTCCGTGGGCCGCCAGGACCCAGCGGCTGGATGGAAGCGCCGTCTCGGGGTCGATCAGACGGACCGTCAGCCCCCAGGGGCGAGGCGGCGGCACGCACCAACGGGGTTCCTTTCCCGGCGTGACCACCTCTAGCCGCAAGCCGCCGCGCGGCGCTTCTTCCGTTTCCACCTGCCAGAGATCGAACAGCGAGTCGAGGCGGCCATCGGCGACCGTCTCGCCCTGATGTCGGCGCTCCCAGGCGAGCAATCGGTCGCCGCTTTTGAGGCCGGCGTGCTCGGCCGCCTTGCCGGGGGTGACGGCGAGAACCTCGAGGGCCTGGCCGAGGCAGGCGGCGGATCCCGATCCGGCCAGCAGCCAGGCGGCGAGTAACGATTTCGAGAGCAGCTTCGACATGGCTCGAGAAGGCTCCCGAGTGAGCCTTCCCGATCAGTCTATACAAGGCCGAGGAGTACCAGCTCTTCGGCACTCCGGCCGCGACCAGGGGAAAACCATGTTGACGAGTGACTTCGCGATCAAACCGGCCGTTCGATATCGACCAATCCTTGGCCTCGGCAGCGTCCTCCTGGGCCTCTGTCTCGCGGCCTCACCGGCTGCCGGCCAGCTCGCCGCGGACGGCAATCTCCGCCTCTTCCAGAACGACCTCGGAGGCGCCGCCGAGGCCGGCGATGGCTTCGGCGGCGCTCTCGCCGTGGGCGATTTCGACGGCGATGGTCGCCTCGATGTCGCCATCGGAGCCCCGGGTGAGCAGGTCGGCTCGGCGGTCGAGGCGGGAACCGTCTTCGTCCGCTACGGTTCGGCCGACGGTCTCGGCTCCGGCGACAGCGCGGTGTTCGACCAGGGCTTGAGTGGGTTGCTCGACGACGCCGAAACCGGCGACCGCTTCGGTGAGGCCCTCGCCGCCGGCAACTTCAATGGTGATGTCTACACTGACCTCGCCATCGGCGTTCCCGGCGAGACCTTCGGTGCCGCCGACGGCGCCGGGGCGGTACACGTTCTCTACGGCGGTGCCGGCGGCTTGAGCACCAACGGGGATCAGGTTTGGCAGCAGAACAGCACCGGCATCGAAGACCTCGCCGAGCGCGACGACGGCTTTGGCTCGGCCTTGGCGGTGGGCAACTTCGACGACGACGCCTACGATGATCTGGTGATCGGAGTCCCCGGCGAGGACGTCGTCTTCACCCTCGATGCCGGGGCCGTGGCGGTGCTCTTTGGCAGCGCCGGTGGTATCGCCGCCGTCGACGATGTCCTGTTGACCAACGATCCGCAGGTCGGCGACCGTTTCGGGGCCGCCCTCGCCGTCGGCGAGCGCAGCGGCGACGGCGTCGACGATCTGATGGTGGGGGTGCCCGGCGATGACAGCACTTCGGGAAGTATCGACACCGGAATCGTGCGTATCGCCTTCTCCTTTCCGGGGCGGAGCTTCGCCTTCGTCTCGGGTTTCGGCACCAGCGAGGCCGACTCCGCCGTCGGAGCAGCGCTGACGGCTTGCGATGTCGACGCCGACGACGTCTCCGACATTCTCGCCGGCGCTCCCGATCGGGGCGATGAAGATACCGGTGCCCTGTTGGTCTTCGACGAGCAGTCGGGAGGAATTCAGAACCTCAACCAGAGCACTCCCGGTGCTCTCGAGACCGCCGAGCCCTTCGACCGCTTCGCCCTGGCGGTGGCCTGTGGCGACTTCAATGGCGACGGCTTCGACGATGCCGCCGTCGGGGTGCCTCTCGAGAACCTCGACGACGACGCGCCGGATCCCTTGCTCGATACCGGCATCGTGCAGGTCTTCGCCGGCAGTGCCGATGGCCTGACCACGGTCGACGATCAGGTCTGGTCCCTGAGCAGCCCCGGCATCGGCTTCGGCAGCGCCGATGGCGACCGCTTCGGCGCCGCCTTGGCGGTGGGAGACATGGATGGTGATGGCGGCGACGACCTCGTGATCGGTGTCCCCGGGGCCAACATTTCAGGGCAGGCCGGTGCCGGCTTGGTACAGGTGATCTTCCGCAGCACCGACTTCGCCGACGGCTTCGAGAGTGGAGATACCGCCGCCTGGTCGGCGACGGTCATGTAGGAAGGCGTCGGCCGGGGTAGACCGCGACTTCGCTACCGATGGCGACGAAGGCCGACGTCGGTGGCTGGGCCAGGAGCTCGCCGAAGGCGTTGCCGTAGAGGGTGGCGCCGTCGCCCTCGAAGCTCGCCTCGGCGGCCTCCCAGACTCGCCATGGGGGATGCTCGACCTGGTACTCGGCGGTTCCCCCGTCCCGCTGCCGGGTGTATCCCCAGTAGTGCTCGGTGATGAACTCGGCGGCGCTGCCGGCCTCGAGCTGCCGTGCCGGTCCCTCGGCCCGGGCCGAGAGACCGAAGTAGGTGCCGTCGGTCTTCCACAGGTAGCGCAGCTCGCCACCGCTCTCCGGATCGACCTCGCCTCGGCTCGACATCGGGACGGCGCTGTAGGGCTCGTTGTAGAGCCAGCGGGCGATCGCCGCGATGGCGCGGCGGGGCACCAGCTCGCGCACGAAGACAACGGCTCGGCGCAGCTCGCCGTCTTCCGCCTGGCGGCGCACGTAGAAGCGCAAATTGACTTCGTCGAAATGGCGATGGAATGGAATCGCGAAGCCCTTGACCCGTGTGTCCAGGAAGCGAAAACCCACCAGGCTGACGAAGTTCTCTCCCTGCCAGGGATCGAGCTCCGTCCCGGCCGGGACCAGCGGCTCCAGCAGCTTCTGAGGGCAGGCCCAGTTTAGCAGGATCAAATCCTCCCAGCGGGCGGTGAGAAATGGTCGCGTCATGATGGCGCTAACTTAGCAGCCCGTGCCGACCGGCCGGCGCCGTGGAGTGAATTCGCCGGGAGGTTCGACGTTCCGGCTCGTATCCATCGAGTGATAGCAACCACCGCCGTGGGTCGAGACCCGCGCCCTTGCTCGTGATCTCTCGGAGGCCGCCATGGGGCAACGCAGATTTTCGTTTCCGCTCGCCATCGTCTTGACGGTATCGCTCTGTACAACGGTCGTTTCACGGGCGGATTCGCCCACCACCTGGCGGGCCGAGGCCCTCGAACACTTGCAGGAGGGACGCTGGCCGGAGGCGGCGGAAGCGCTGCGCAAGCTGGCGGCGGACGAGGCTGCTGGGGCCCAGGACTGGGCCTACCTCGGGCTCGCCGAACGCCGCCTCGAGCGGCCCACCGAAGCCCGCCAGGCCTATGAGAGGGCGATCGCCCTCGAAGCTGGCAACGTCACCGCGCTGGCCGGGTTGGCGATTGTGCTGGCGGCGTCTGGGCAGGGCTCCGAAGCCCTGAAGCAGCTCGAGAAGGCGGCGGTCGCAGGGCTGCCCCCGGCCCAGCTCCGGCAGTCCCCGGCCTTCGCCGAGCTGCGGTCTTTGGAGGGTTTCGAAGCCGTCCTCGCGGTCGCCGATCGCGCTGCCAACCCGTGTCGCCACCGGGTGGAGTACAGCCAGTTCGACTTTTGGGTCGGCACTTGGGACGTGATGATCGCCGGTCAGAAGCAGGCCGAGAATCGGATCACGAAGGAAATGAACGGCTGTTTGGTGCGCGAGCGCTATCGCGACTCCACCGGATACGAGGGTGAGAGCCTCAATTACTTCGATCCCGAGTCGGGTGCCTGGAAGCAGAACTGGGTCGATCGTGGCGGTGGGGTGACCCGTTACCAGGGCAGTCTCGAGGCCCCCGGCGTGATGCGTATGACGGGAGCCAACACCCCGCCAGGAGGCGAAACCGAGCTGGCGCGGGTCACCTGGACTCGGCGCGACGACGGCACCGTCCACCACTTCATCGAGCGCTCGCGGGACGGCGGCGCGACCTGGCGGGTGATGTTCGACGCCATCTACGTCCGGGCGACCGAGGAGCCCGCCGCTCCCTGACGGGCCCGTCGACGCTGGCCCCGGCGAAGCGCAGCCACGGTGGCAGCAGGCCGGGAGGGTGGGCTCGGCGTCGAGCTCTCAGCGGGCAGTCTGCGTCACCGCGGCGGACTCGCCTTCCCAAGCTCCACCCCCCTGCACCACGAAGCCGGCCCAGTAGAAAGGCGCTCGCCAGCGGGTCTGGCGCGATAGCTCGAGCTGGGCTTGGCGTAGCGCGGCGGGGGCGTCGAGGCGATCCTCGAGCAGGGCGCGGTAGAAGCGAGCCATCAGCTCGGCGGTGGCTTCGTCGCCGACGTCCCACAGGCTGACGACGACCTGCGACGCGCCGGCGTGGATGAAGGCTCGGGTGAGACTGATCAGGCCCTCTCGGCGCAGGCGCGGCCCGAGGGCGGTGCGGCAGGCGGAGAGCACCACCAGGTCGGCGCCGAGATCGAGCTCCGCGATGTGATGACTGCGCAGGAAGCCTTCCTGCGGTACTCCTTGTGGATCGACCTGGGAAAGGGCCAGGCCGGAGAGCTCCGGATGATGGGCGTCGATGCGGGCGTGGGTGGCGAAGTGGAGAATGTCGAAGGCCGCGAGGCGGTCTCCCCGGATGGTTTCCAAGGAAGCGTCGAAGTCGAAGGCCGTCAAGCGTTGGGACATCGGCACGAGGGCGGCGATGGTCTCGGCCTCGCGGCGCGAGTGGGGCAGCCGGGCCAAGTTCGACTTCGGCTGGTCCGGCTGCGCCGCGGCCTGATTGGAGCTGACCGACGGCCCGACCCTCGGATCGCTGGCCGAGTAAACCGGATCGGCGATGATGGCGAGGCTTTCGAGGCTGCCCGCTGGCTGGCGTCGCCGGAGCTCTCGGAGGACCCCGGCGGATGGCGCGTAGACCACCTGGTGGTCGGTCTGCAGGGGCTGGCTGTCTCCCGGCTGTGCGGGGGCCGCGAGCAGCCCGAAGGGAATGAAGGCGAGGGCTCCGTCGGCGACCACGACCAGTCGGGGCTGGGTGAAGGGGCGATCGAGGGTTCCGAAGAGCTGCCGGCCGAGCTCGCCAAGGGCGATCTCGGCCTGGGCTTCGACGCCGCGCTGGTGGCTGCGACGGAGGAGCTGGTGCAGGCGCAGGGCCTGGGCTTCGAGCTCGGCGCGGCCGGGAAGGAGATGGCTCGAAAAGGACTCTCGGTCGATCCGCCAGAGATAGCTTCGGTTTTCGCCCAGAGCGATCTCGACCAGCTCCGTGTTCGGGTCGAGGACCTGTTCCTGGAGCGCTGCGATGGTGAGGGCCGGTGGCTGCTCCAGGGCGGTCAGCCGAGGCTCGCTCTGGCGCAGCTCGGCGCGCCGGTCGCGGTAGCCCTGGAGGGCCTCGGCGAGCTCGATCTCGAGGGCCGCGACCTCGTCCGCCGAGCTGCCGTCGACGATCGCGCGGCGCCGGCGGTCGCCCACCGACTCCAGCTCGCGAGTGGCTGAGCGCAGCGCTTCCGCCCGGGGACCTTGGGCGAGGTCTTCCCAGTCGCCGCCCCGGCTGGCGGCGAGGGACTCGCGCAGGCCGCGAGCGAGCGCCGCTTCATGGCCGAGAAAGGCACGGCGGTCCCAATCGGCTTCGGGGTCGCGGTCGTGAAGAGCCATCCGGAGAGCCACCCGCAGCTCGTAGGCGCGAGCCTGGGAGGCGGCGAAGGTACGGCGAAGGTCGGGCCGCACCAGGCGCTGGCGCAGAGTGTCGAGACTGGCGATCGCTTCCTCGACCAGCGCGTGGCCGGCTTCGAGGTCGCCGGTCTCGTGGGCGAGGTCGGCGAGTTCGAGGAGCACTCGGCTGACGCCGTTTCGCAGGCCGAGGTGGGCGAAGAGCTGGCGCGCCGCGACGAATTGCTGGCGGGCCTGGGGAATCTCCCCGAGCTGCCGCTGGGCGATACCGAGGCGGAGCAGGATCTCGGCCTGGTGGCGATCCTCTCGCTTCTGCCCGAGGTCTCGGGCCCGTGCCAGCGCGGCCAAGGCCTCGCCGGGTCGACCGGCGTCGGCGAGGGCTTCTCCCAGGTCGCGCAGGGCCCAGAGCTGGACTCGCCGGTTCTGCTGTTGCTTGGCGAGCTTGAGGGCCTGTCGCAGGGGGGCGAGGGCGCGAGGCGCCTCGCCGAGGCGCAGAAAGGTCGAGCCGATGCCGGCGAGGCTTTCTGCTTCGCCGTCGATCCAGCCGATCTCGCGCTCGGTCTCGGCGGCTTGGCGCAGGGCCGCGAAGGCTGCCGAGAAGTCACCGAGATTGCGCAGCAGGAGGCCGTGGTTGCGGTGAGCGGCGGCCCGCAGGTAGCCGACGCGGTCGCGTTCGGCGAGGAGAATCGCCCGTCGGGACCAGGTCAGGGCGACCTCCGGGCGACCGAGTTGCTCTTCGATCGAGGCCAGGCTGATCAGGATGGCGCCGTGTCCCGGCAGGTCATCGAGCTCGCGGTAGATCGGTAGGAGCGCTGCGAGATTCCGCCGCGCCTCGTCGAAGAGACCCTGCGAGTGCAGAGCCGACGACAGGTTGAGTCGACTGTGGGCAGCGAGCACTTGATAGCCGAGTCGATCGAAGATCTGGTGTGATTCCCGAAAAGCGCGGATCGCCTGCTCGGTGTCGCCGAGCAAGCGGTGTATGCGGGCCTCTTCGTAGCGCGCCTGAGCCTGTAAGAAAGGCCGGCCGGCGGCCGCCAGGTCGCGGGCGATGGCCGGCAGGTGCTCGAGCGCCGCGCGCAGCCGTTGCGGGTCACGCGAGGTGATGCTCTCGGCAGAGCTCTCGAGGAGCGCCTCCAGCGAGCGATGGTGGTCGACGATTTCGGGCGGGACGAATTCCGAGGTGAGCCGAATCCGCCCTGCGGTGTCAGTGAAGCCGACATTCTGGATGGCGATTTCGAAGCCCGCCTCGAGGGCCGGCAAGGTGATCTCTTCGCGGCCCGTGCGGGCGGCCAACAGATTGCTTGCGAGCAGCGCTTCGCCGGCTGCCGTCCGCAGCGTCACGGAGACATCGGCCCCGTCTTGCTCGACCACCAGGCGAAAGGCCTGGTGGCTGCCCTCGCAGAGACGAAGGCGGAGTTGCTCGCCGCGCTCGAGGTGTCCTTCGACCGGCGCCTCGGCAACGCGATAGCAAGTGGTATCGCGGGCGGCGCCGGCGGACGCGACGGCGAACATCAGCACCGCTGCGGCGGCCCATCGCCGTCCATCGGGACCTCCGCTGTTGGGACCTCCGCCGTGGCTCATTGCCAGTCCCCCTGAACGACGAATCCGGCCCAGTAGTAGGGAGCCGACCAGCGTTTCTCCCGCCGCATCTCCTGCTGCGCCTGGCGCAGGGCGGCGGCCACCGGCAGACGCTCCTCCAGCAGCGCTCGGTAGAAGCGCGTCATGAGCTGCGCCGTCGCTTCGTCGCTGACGTCCCACAGGCTGACCACCACCCGTGGGGCGCCGGCATGCATGAAGGCGCGCGTCAGGCCGAGCAGGCCCTCGCCGCGGACCGCCTTGCCGAGGGCCGTTTGACAACCGCTGAGCACCACCAGCTCGGCGTCGAGGTCGAGCTCGGCGATGCTGTGGGCGCGCAGGAATCCGGCCTGCGGTCGACCCACCGGGTCGACCAGGGAAAGCACCAGGCCGGAGAGCTCCGGGTGGCGGCTGTTGACCAGGGTGTGAGTCGCGAAGTGGACGATTTCATGGCCGCGCAGGAGTCCGGCCTCGACGGTTGCCAGGCTGGCATCGAAATCGAGCGCCAGGAAGCGCTCGTCCTTTTCGAGCAGGGCGGCGATGGCGAGCGCTTCGCGACGCGAGAAGGGGAGTCGACCGAGGCGATCGAGGTCGAGGTCGCGGCTCGAGCGCTCGAGAGAGGCCATCCGCCATGGCTCTTCCTGCGAGCTCGATTCTCGGTTCTGCTGTGCCACGCGCTCGTCCCGCGGCGCGAAGACCGGGTCGGCGATCACCGCGACTCGGGTGCCCATGCGTCGGCTCCGCGGGCGACGTAGCTCGCGGAGGACGCCGAGGGACGGCACTGCCAGAATCTCGTGGCGTTCGCCGAGGGCAGTGGGCCGGCCGGCTTCGGCGGGCGGAGTGAGCAGTCCGAAAGGAATGTAGGCGAGAGCGCCGTCCGCCACCAGCACCAGGCGCTGATGCCCGTCGAGTCCGCCCTGCAGGGGAGCGAGGAGGTCGTTGGACAGGCGACGAGCGCTGATCTCGGCCTGCGCCGGGACACCGCGCCGATGGCTCCGAGAGAGCAGTCCGTGGAGCTCCTGGGCTCGCTCCTCGATCTGCTGCCGGGACGGCAGGCGGAAGCTCTCGAAGCGGTCCTTGGCGATCAGCCAGGCATAGCTGACGGGCTCGCCGAGGGCGAATTCGAGCACCACGGTGCGGTCGTCGAGGAGCTCCTCCTGGAGTTGCTCGACGGTGACCGGCGGGGGGGCGTCGAGGAGCGAGACGCGGCGGTACTGCTGCCTCAGCTCGGCCTGCAAATCGCGGTAGCGATCCACCGCGGCGGCAATCTCATGGTCGAGGTCGGCGGTCTCGGGTGCGCCCTGACGGCGATGTCGCAGGCGCTGTGCCTCGAGCGCCTCGAGCTCGCGAATGGCGCGCCGCAGGCGGTCGCCGCGTGGTCCCTCGGCGAACTCTTCGGCGTTGCCGCCTCGGCTGGCGACCAGCGTCTCGCGCAGGCTGCGGGCGCGTGCCGCCTCGTGTGCCTCGAAGGCCCGCCGATCCCAGCCGGCCTCGGGGCTCTGGTGGTGAATCTCCATGCGAAGCGCCACCCTGAGCTCGTAGGCGAGGGCCTTGGATGCCGCGAAGGCAGCCCGTCGATCCGGTCGCACCAATCGCCGGCGGGTGGAGTCGAGAATGGTGATCGCACTCTCGACCTGGCGGTGGGCGGAGGTCAGGTCGCCGCGCCGCCTGAGATCCTCGGCCAGGGCGAGAAGGGCGCGGCTCTCGCCATCGCGATGCCCCAGTCGCCGAAATCGATCGAGTGCGTCTTTGAAGTGGCGGCGGGCGGCGGCCGCCCGGCCTCGATCCGTTTCGAGCGAGCCCATGCGCAGCAGGATGTCCGCTTCGCTACGGTCCTGTCGCTCGCGACCGATCTGCAGGGCTTCGGTCAGATGATCGAGGGCCTGCTGGGTTTCGCCGGCATCACCGAGGGCGTTGCCGAGGTTGTGCAGCGTCCAGAGCATGACCCGCCGGCTATCCGCTTGCCGCGCCAGCTTCAAGGCCTGGTCGAGGGTGCTGATTGCCGTCTCGAGGTTTCCCCGGCGGTGCTCGAGGGCTCCGATCTCGGCCAGGCTCTGGGCCTCGCCGTCGCGCCAGCCGATGTCGCGCTCGATGGCGAGGGCGGCGTCGAAGGCGGTGCGGGCATGGTCGAGGTCGCCGAGATTGCGCAGCAGAACCCCGAGATTGCGCTGCGCCGTCGCCTCGACGTGGCGATTGCTGCCGGCGGCGGCGAGGGCGATCGCCCGGTGGGATGCGGCCAAGGCGTCCTGGGGGCGGCCGAGCTGCTCGTGAATCGCCGACAGGCTGGCGAGGCTGGCGGCCTCGCCTTCTCGATGTTGGTGACGGATGTAGACCGGCAGGATGGCCTCGAGAAGGGAAGCGGCCTTTTCCCAGTGCCCCAGGGCGTGCTCGGCGGTTGCCATGTGGTTGATGCTGTCGGCGGCGAAGACCTCCTGCCCCGCAGCGTCGAATACCTGGCGCGCCCGCTCGTAGAGGGCGATCGCCTGGCTCGGTCGATCCAAGACCCAGTGGGCGAATCCGGCGGTGTCATAGCACCGCCCCTCGAACAGCGGGCGCTGCGTCGCCGAGAACGCCTTGGCGAGGTGCTCCAGACGGGGAATCGCTTGGCGCGCTTGCTCTGGGCGGCGCGATACCGCCATCAGAATGACCTCGGCGAAGCTCCGCTCGGCGGTCGCGATTTCCTCGTCGCCGGGACGAAGCGGGCGGAGATCGACCACTTGCAGGCGATAGCGGCCGGCCGCGGCGGTCTCGTAGACGGGAGCGATGATCAGCCGTCGGACCGTCGGCTGATCACTGGTCAGGGTGACCTCTTCCGGGCCGAAGGGACCACCGAGGTTCTCCATCACCAGCTCGGTGGAGCCGTCGGCGGCCAGCAGCCGGAGCTCGAGATCGATGTCGACTTGCTCGACCGCCACTCGCGCATGATGCCGGGCCGGCAGAACAACCTCGATGGCTTGCTCTTGTCCGCCACCGAGGGAGCCCTCGGCGGTGTTGCCGGGTGACACGCGGATCGGGTCGGCGGCTGCGATGACGGGAAAGAAAATCCAGCTCGCGAGCAGCACGAGACTGCAGCGAAACGAAAGCATAGTCCTCCTCTTCTCGCCTCCGGCGGACTCGATGACGGAGTCCCTGGAAATCCCCCTCCGAGTTTAGCCCCCTATGGCTTGATCTATTCCGAATTCGTCGAAAATCGCCGCAGCGGATTGCTCGGCGAGAGGCGATGGCTCAGGAGAAGTGGCGGTAACGGGGAGATAATCGCGTCATGGATGCCTACGACCGGATCTATGGCGTGGTGCGGCGGATTCCGCCCGGCCGGGTTGCGACCTACGGCCAGGTGGCGGCCCTTGCCGGGTTGCCGGGCCACGCCCGGCAGGTGGGCTACGCGCTTCATGCCAGTCGGGAAGAGGATCTTCCCTGGCAGCGCGTTCTCAACGCCAAAGGGGAAGTGAGCCCGCGCTCGGTACCGGGCTACGAGGGCCTGCAGCGCGTTCTGCTGGAGGCCGAGGGAGTGGAGTTCGATGGTCGCGGCAAAGTCTCCCTGAAGCGCTTTCGCTGGCACCCGGACGATGACGAAGAGCTCGCCGAGCGGCCACGCCGCGGGGGAATTTGAGATTTTCGTACGACCGTGCGATGGTTATCCGATGGGAAAAGGCGAATCCACCCGCAGTGCCATTCTTTGTGAAGCTCTCTCGATTACCAGCCGGATCGGTCTCGAGGGGTTGAGCATTGGAGCCTTGGCCAAGGAGGTCGGTCTTTCGAAGAGCGGGCTGTTTTCCCATTTCGGCTCGAAAGAAGGTCTGCAGCTCGATGTGCTCGCCCTGGCGGCGGCGCGCTTCGTCGAGGTCGTGCTGGCGCCGGCCATCGAGCAGCCCCGGGGCGAGCCCCGGGTGGTCGCAATGTTCGAAAACTGGATGCAGTGGGAAGCCTCGGAGCTGATCCCCGGCGGCTGCGTCTTCATCTCCACCGCCAATGAGCTCGACGATCGTCCGGGTCCGGTGCGGGATCGCCTGGTCGGCTATCAGACCTCGTGGCTCGATTCGATCGCGCGAGCCACCCGCCTCGCGATCGAGGAAGGCCACTTCCGAGCCGACCTCGACGTTCGGCAGTTCGCCTACGACCTCTACGCGATTCTGCTCGCCTACCACCATTTCGGACGCTTGATTCAGGATCCCCGCGCCACCGAGCGTGCCTACCGGTCCTTCGAAGCGCTTCTCGACGCCTCGCGCGCCTGACCTCTCGCCGGCGCTTCGAGTCGGACGGCGAGTGCCTTGGCTTTCCTCGAGAGGGGAGTCGTGGTACGCTAAAAAAGCACGATCGTTCGGTCAAAAATGATCAGGAGAAGAACATGGCGAAGAGGCGCGGTTCTCGATTTGTCGAAAGTACGATCGTTCGTTCTTTTCGGGCGGCCGTTGGGCTGGGAAGCCGGTGGGCTCCCGAGCTCACCTCGCGTTGGGCGGCGGTGAGGTTTCTTCGACCTCGGCGATTCAACCCGCCCCTGCGGGAGGAGCGCTGGCTGCGCGACGGCCGACCGGTGGCCTTGCCCTTCGGCGCCACCACCCTGGCCGCCTGGATGTGGGGGGAGAGCGGACCGACGGTGCTCTTGGCCCACGGTTGGGAAGGGCGCGGCAGCCAGATGGGAGGGCTTGGTCGTTGGCTTTCCCAGGAAGGGTTTCGGGCCATTGCCTTCGACCATCCCGGCCACGGAAAGTCGCCCGGGCGCAGCTCGTCGCTTCCGGAGATGGCCGATGCTCTGCTCGCCGCGGCCTTCCGTTTCGGGCCGGTCTCGGCGGTGGTGGCTCACTCCGCCGGCTGTGCCGCGACCACCTATGCCTTGCGGCGAGGGCTCCTCGCCGAGCGATTGGTCTACGTCTCGCCGCCGGCGGATCTCGGCTACTTCGCCTTCCAGTTCGGCGACATGGTGGGACTGTCGCGACCCGTGGCCCAGCGCATGCGGCAGCGTATCGAGACTCGTCTCGGCATCACCTGGCCCGAGATCCATGGCCTCGATGTCGCTGCCTCCTGCGAACGCCCCCTGCTGGTGATTCACGACCACGACGACCGCGAGGTCGGCATCGATCACGGCCGGGAGCTGGCCCAAGCTTGGCCCGGGGCGCGCTTCATGGCCACGGCTCGGCGCGGGCACCGGCGCATTCTGCGGGCCCCGGAGGTGTGGACCGCGACGGCTCAGTTCCTGGTCGCCGGTGGGACGACGGTTCCGTTAGCCTTGGAGGCCTCATGAAGCTCGCCCCGCGTTGCCTCACGTTGGCCCTGTTGGCGCTTCTCGGGGCTCTCCCGGCAGCGGCCCGGGTACCGTCCGTGGCCGCCGGTGAGCCCACCGCTGCGATGGTGGCGTGGGCCGAGCGGTTGGTGCCCGACGACCAGCCACCGGCGGTTCGTCTGCGGCATCTCCTCGATGCGCTGATCGCCCGAGGCATGCGCGAAATCGAGGGCCCGACGGAGACCGCCGCGGTGGCTTTCGAGCGCCGGCGCGCCAACTGCGTCGCCCTGGCCCACTTGATGGCGGGTCTCGGTCGCCGCCTCGGGCTGCCGGTCTTCTTCGTCCTCCTCGAGGGACCGCCGGTGAGCGACGAACGGGGTGATCTGCGTATCCTGAGCGGTCATCTGGCGGCGGCGACGGAAGTGGCCGACGGCATCCTTGTACTCGACTTCGCCGGCGCGACGCCGCTTCCGGCGGAGCGCCTGAGGCGAATTCCAGAGCGACGAGCGGCCGCCATCTATCACTCCAATCTGGGGGCCGAGGCGATGGTTGACGGCGCCGGCAGCGAAGCGGTGGTGCACCTGGGAGCCGCCATTGCCCTCGACCCCGACTTCGAGCAGGCCTGGCTCAACCTCGGAGTGGCGCTGCGCCGGGTGGGCAATCTGCCGGCGGCGGAAGGCGCATATCGCCGGGTGCTCGAGCTCGATCCCGACTCTCAGGCGGCGAAGCGCAACCTCGAGGTGGTGCGGCGCCTGCGGGCCTACGAGGAGATCATTCCCTAGGAAACGGCTGAATTTTTCTTTCAGCAGCCCGCTAGAGCTCGAGGCAAACCTTGCCGAAATGGCTTCCGGAGGCGAGGTGATCGAAAGCCTGCGGTGTCTGGTCGAAGGTGAAGACGCGGTCGACGATCGGCCGGAGCTGGTGTCCGCTGATCGCACGGTTCATGTTCTCGAAGCCGTCCCGGTGTCCCACCAGCACGCCTTGAATGCGCACCTGCTGCATCAGGACCGGGGTCACCGACAGCGGTGCCTCGGTCCCGGAGAGTACGCCGATCAGGCTGATCGTGCCGCCCATGCGCACTGCCCGAAGGCTCTGTGCCAGGGTCGCGGCGCCGCCCACCTCGACCACCAGGTCCGCACCGCGGCCCTCGGTCAGGCGTCGCACTTCCTTGCCCCATTCCGGTTGACGCCGATAGTTCAAGGTTTGCCAGGCACCGAGCTCACGGCCGCGAGCCAGCTTGTCGTCGCTCGACGAGGTCAAGATGACGCGCGCTCCGAGCAGGTGGGCGAACTGCAGGGCGAAGAGGGCGACGCCGCCGGTGCCGAGCACCAACACCGTGTCGCCGGCGGCGACCGGGCCGAGCTCGACCAGGGCGCTCCAGGCGGTGAGAGCAGCGCAGGGCAGGCAGGCCGCTTCGACGTTGGAGAGGTGCGGCGGTGCGGCGACGGCGGCTTCGGCGGGGAGCACCATGTGGCTGCGCAGGGTGCCGTCGAGGGGGCCGCCGAGGGTCGAACGCAAGCGCTGGTGCTCCGGCTCGCCGGCGATCCAGCGCTGGGCGAACAGTGGGCAGACCCGATCCCCGACGGCGAAGCGGTCGACATCGGGGCCGGTGGCGACGACCTCGCCAACGGCGTCGGAGCACGGGACGAGGGGCAGCGGCTGGCGCGGGTTGTAGTGGCCGCGTACCATCAAGAGGTCGCGATAGTTGAGCGACACGGCGCTGACGGCGATGACGATCTCGCCCCGCCGAGGCTCCGGAAGGGGCCGCTCCGCGGGCCGTAGATGGTCCAAACCAAAGGCTCCGTCGAGCTCGTAAACTCTCATCGTCGTCATCGTGTCGTCCGTCCTGGCAAGTGGATGGTTCGCGCTTGGGCACCAAGGCTCTCGGATTCCCGCGGGTCGATCCTGATCGCCTTTGGGGTCACCCCATCAGACTACCCCGGCAGGATAGGATCCCAACCATGAAAATCGCTCGCACCGCCCTCTTTGCCGCCGCCCTTCTGCTCCTTCCGACCCTGTCCGCCGCCGACATGCCGAAGATCGTCGAGAAGGCCATCGCCCATCACGGAGGTGAGACCTTCGCGGCCTCCCGGGTCACCCTCGACCTGTGCTCGCGGTCCGGCTGCACGGACCTGACGGTCGAGACCCGTGGCGGCCTGTTCGATCATCAGGCGGAGGGTGAGGCGCGAGATCAGCAGCGCCGGGTGCGGGTGACCAATCAGTCGGTGGAGGCCTGGATCGATGGTGAGGCGGTGGAGCTGACGGCGGAAACGGAGCTTTCCTATTTCCGTTGGGTGACCGCCAAGGTCTACTTCGCCTTTCTGCCGCTGCGCTTGGCGGACCCCAACGTCTTCTTCGAAGACCAGGGCATGGAGCGCTGGGGCGAGCGCGAATTGCAGCGCGTCAAGGTGAGTTTCGCCGAGGACTCGAGCCCCAATGCCAACGATCAGTACCTCTACTGGTTCGATCCCGAGTCCGGCCGCCTCGAGCAGTTCGCCTACAGCTTCTCCGGAGGGCTGCGCTTTCGGCCGGCCTTCAACTACCGGCGGGTCGGCGGCCTGCTGTTCTTCGACCAGAAGAACCTCGGGATCAATGCCCCGGACCTCGACATCGACATGATCGATCCCGAGTTCGTCGACTCGCGCATGGAGCAGGTGTCGACGGTGACCCTCGAAGACATCGCCGTCGAAGCGATCGACCGCTAGGCGCGGACGAGGAGTCGCGCCGGCAAACCATCGCCGGCGCGGGCGAGTAAGATTCAGCGATGCGGGTGTGTCTTGCGATCCTGGTTCTGATTGTCTCCTTTTCTCCGTGGGCTGATGCCCAGGAGGTCGATCCCTTCAGCGGTTGGAGTGAGGTCTCGAGCTCCGATTTCGCCTTGCTCACCAACGCTTCCCCGGAACGGGGCCGCGATCTGCTGCTGCGCCTGGAGCGCTTTCGCAGTCTGTTCGCGCGCCTGTCTCCGGACCTCGAGCTCGATTCGGCGGTGCCCTTGCGCATTCTGGCCTTCCGCGATGCCGAGGCCTACGCGCCCTACAAGAACGGCAGCGATGGCGGCGGGCTGCGTATCATGGGGCAGTTCATTCGTAGCCGCGATGGTGCCTTCATCACTCTCGATGCCGATCCCGGCCGCCGGGGTGCCCTCTCGGCGGTCTACCACGAGGCGGTGCACGACCTGGTGGCGCACAATTTTCCGGCGGTCCCGCGCTGGCTCGACGAGGGCCTGGCCGAGTACTACGGAGCGTTCGAGGAGCGTGCCGGGTTCGCGCGCGTCGGCAGCCCGGTGGAGCGCCACCTCGACTGGCTGCAGAGCGAGACCGATCTCGATCTGCCGGCGGTGCTGAGCGTGGCGGACCGGCGTGATCTCCACGGGGCGGGGGGAGCGCGCCGGCGGGTGGGGCGTTTCTACGCCGTTTCCTGGGCCCTGGTTCACTACCTGCTGTCGCAGCCCGAGGGCACTGCCACCCTGGGTGACTATTTGCTCCGGCTGCTCGCCGGCGAAGATCCCAACGACGCCCTGGAGGAATCCCTGGGTCGTTCCGTCGCCGAGCTCGAAAAAGACTTGGTCGCTTACCTGCAGCGGCGCGAGTTCGCCAGCCTGGTGGTCGCGATCGAAGACTTGCCGGTACCGGCGCAGGTGGCGGTGCGGGCCGTCGACCGCTCCGAGGTCGCGGTCCACCTGGGAGATCTCCTGTTGCTGGTCGGTCGCCGGGATCTCGCTGCCGAGCACTACGATGTCGCCCTCGAAGGCGATCCCGGCAATGGCGAGGCCTGGTCCGGCCTGGCTTGGATCCAGGACTCTCAGGGCAGCTACGAAGAGGCTGAGGTGCTCCACCGCAAAGCTCTTGAGGCGGGCTCTCGGGAGGCCCTGACCTTTGTCCGCCTGGGTCGCCATCGTTCGGTCCAGAAGGACGCTGACGGCGCCCGCTGGGCCTTCGCCGAGGCGGTGGCTCGGGATCCGAGCTTTGCCGAAGCGCGTGCTCTGCTCGGGCGCTCCCAGGGGCTCCCGGGGGGCGATCCGGTGGCCGGCATCCGACACCTGAAGATCGCTATGGTGGCCTTGCCCTACCGCTTGGATCTGGCCTTCGATCTGGTGCGGCTGCATCTCGCCAACGGCGACCCCGAGGCCGCCGAGCGGCTGCTCGATGGCACCCTGTCCCGCTACGGCGACGCGGCGAAGCTGGACGCGGCGCGGCGGGAGGTCGAGCGCACCCGTCAGATGCTCGCCTACGAGCGCGCCCTCGCCGCCGGCGACCGCAGCGCAGCCCTGGCGGCCTTCGATCGCGCCATTTCGGTGACCGACGACAGCGAACTCAAGGCGCGCATGGAGGCCCATCTCCGGGCTCTGCAGCGGGACGCCGGGCGCTGAGTTCGAAATCCTTCGTTCGCCGGGCCCGCTTCTCGGTTACGATTGCCGTTTCCGCGTTTTTTTGGCGACCATGGCTTCCCTGATCAACTACGAGCTCCTCGGCACCGGCATCGGCCTCTTGCCGGAGCCCGGCGGTGATGGTCATACGGCGATCTACGTCGGCAAGGTCGTCAATCTGTCGCGGCCTCTGCGCTCGTGCACCTGCCGCGAGAGCAGCCGCCGCACCTGCCGTCATCTCCGCAAGCTCGCCGCCGGGGTGGCGCGGGCCCAGCGGCTGTGGGGCGGCCGTGGATTCCAGGACTTTTTCGAAGGTACCCTCTGGCATCGTCTGGCGACGGTTCTGCACAGCGGCCGGCCGCCGGCCTGTGAGGTGGTGCGGGTGGCCCACCACGCCGAGTCCGGCGACCTGGTGTTCAGCGATCCGTCGGGCGCCGAGCTGATGCGCTACGGCGACACCTCGTCGGCCCGTTTGCGCTTCCTGGAACGGGCCGGCAAGGCTCCCAAGGGTGAAGAGACGGTCGACCGGGCCGAGATTCTGGAGCGCTTGGCGCTGTTTCAGCTCACTCCCGACGAGTACCGCCTGCGCCAGGCTCGCATGCCCTCGAATCGCGAGACCTGGCAGAAGAGTCTGTGGTGGCGGGTGGCGTACCACGCGGTGCGCGAGCTCGGCGACGAAGGGTCCTTTCATCCCGCCATCGATCGCCTCGACGGGCGGTTCATCCTGACCTATCGCGACCCGACGGGCCAGCGCATGCTCGAGGTCACGGTGCCCCGCCAGCGCGTCGCCCAGGTGCTGCAGCTACTCGCCTCGGCGTTTCCCGATCAGGACGACCTGCGGGTGCGACCGGTGCCTCTCGAGGCCTTGCATCAGGTCACCGGAGACGGCGATCTCGAGGTCGAGGTGCGGCCGGTGTTGCGCGCCCTCGAGCTCGATGGAGAAGAGCGCTTCTTCGAAGACCGGGAGCGCTTTCGCTACGGCAGTCTGGTCTTTCTCGAAGAGCTCGGCGTGCTCGCCGAGGTCGAGAAGCGCGCCGCCGATCGGCCGTTGACCCGGCTGCGGCTCGAGCGCGGTCAGATCCCGAGCTTCCTGGAGAGCGAGCGCGAAGCCTTCGAGGACGGCTCTCTGGTGCTGGCCGAGCCGCTGCGTCACCTCACCCTGTTCAAGGAGATCGACGATCTGCGCGTCGACGTCGGAGCGGACCACGAGAAAGGACTCTGGGAGTCGCTGGCGGTGACCTGTGGCTTCGCCGACGAGTCGGTGGCGCTGGCCGACTTGATCGCCGCCCGTGAAGAAGGCCGGCCCTACTTCGAGACGCCGGCCGGTTGGGTCGATCTGCACGCCCCGGAGATCCGCGCGCTGGTGTCGCTGGCCGCCGGCGAAGAGGAGCTGTCGCCGGGGCGATTGCTGCGTCTCAAGGCGATCGCTGGCAAGACCGTGCGTCTCGATGGCGCCGAGGCCGGACGAGCCTTGCTCGATCGCCTCCTCGAGCTGCGGCCGTCGGAGCCCTACATCGCCACCGCCGGCCTGAGCTCCACCCTCCGGCCCTACCAGCGACTGGGGGTCGACTGGTTGCGCTTCCTGGCCGAGAATCGCCTCGGCGGCCTATTGTGCGACGACATGGGCCTCGGCAAGACCCATCAGGCGATGGCCTTGATGGTGTCGATGATCGAGCAGGACGGCCGCTCCGGGCCTTTCCTGGTGGTCGCGCCGACCAGCGTCGTGCCCCACTGGGAGAGCAAGCTGGAAGAGCATGCTCCGGCCTTGATCGGCCGCGTCTACCACGGCAGCCATCGCCGTCTTCCCAGGGCCCTGGAACCGATTCCGGACCGCGAGGTGGTGGTGGTGACCTCCTACGGCGTGCTGCTGCGCGACATCCGGCGTCTCGAGAAGCAGCGCTTCACGGCGATCGTTTTCGACGAGATCCAGAACCTCAAGAATCGCCAGACGCAGGTGGCCCGAGCCGCCGCCCGGCTGCGCGGCGACACCCTGCTCGGCTTAACCGGCACGCCGGTCGAGAACTCCCTCGACGAGCTCAAGAACTTGATGGATCTGGTGCTGCCGGGGTATCTCGGGGACGACGACGAGTTCCAGGAGCGCTATGGCGGCGACGACGTCCCGCCCCAGGCGATGGCCGAGCTGCGCCGCAGCCTGGCGCCCTTCGTCCTGCGCCGCCTGAAGAGCTCGGTCCTCGAAGAGCTGCCGGAGAAGTTCGAAGATCTGCGCCTGTGCCGCCTCTCGAAGCGTCAGCAGGAGCTCTACCGGGAGGTGATCGAAACCCGCGGCACGGCCCTGGCCCGAGTCCTGCGCCAGGGAGAGGGACCGGTGCCCTATCTTCACGTCTTCGCGATGCTGACCCAGCTCAAGCAGATCTGCGATCACCCGGCCTTGGCCCTGCGCGACCTCGACGGTGCCGATCGCTATGCTTCGGGCAAGTGGGACCTCTTCCGGCAAATCCTCGACGAGTGTCTCGACAGCGGTCACAAGGTGGTGGTGTTCAGCCAGTATCTCGGCATGATCGAGCTGATGCGGCGCCATCTGGTGAAGCTCGATGTCGGTCACGAGATCCTGATCGGCAGCAGCCGCGACCGGGGGCGCTCGGTGGAGCGCTTCAATCACGATCCCGAGTGTCGCGTCTTCCTCGCCAGCCTCAAGGCCGGCGGCACCGGCATCGACCTGATCGGCGCCACCATCGTCATTCACTACGACCGCTGGTGGAACGCGGCGCGTGAAGACCAGGCGACGGATCGCGTTCACCGCATCGGCCAGAAGCGCGCCGTGCAGGTCTTCAAGCTGGTGACCGAGGGTACCCTCGAGGAGAAGATCGCCGCCCTCATCGACCGCAAGCGCCAGCTTCTCGAGGACGTCGTCGAGGAGGACGATCCGCGCCTCTCCAAGGTTTTCACCCGGGAGCAGCTCCTCGAGCTGATCGCCGCCACTCCGTGGGACGAAGAGTAGAGGCCGTCGAAAGCTCCCCCTTGGTCGAGAGCCAAGGAATTGGCAATGACTACATATTCTCCCGTGGGTCCCATCGGGGCTCTTCCTGCACTACAATTCGGTGCGGCGAGGAACGATGGAATTTTCAGGTCGACTGAGCGCATTTCCACCGGGAAATATCCTGCAGTGGGCAAGTAGCGAGCGGCGCACCGGCGCGCTCGTCATTCGCCGCTCCCGGGTCGAGAAACGGATTTACTTCCGGGACGGCAAGATCGTTGGCTGCCTGTCCGACGACCCGGCCGAGTACTACGGCCAATACCTCCTGCTGCAGGGGCATCTCGACGAGAAGACTTTCCTGCGTGCTCTCTATGAGTGCAAGCGGCGCGGGCAGCGCCTGGGCGCCGTCCTCGCCGAGCTCGACCTGCTGACTCCGGACGTCATCCGGCAGACCCTGCGACAGCAGATCGTCGATTCGGTGTGCGATGTCTTCCTGTGGAAGCAGGGGGTTTTCTACTTCGAGACCGACGCGCCTCCGGAGGAGGACATTCTGCCGCGGCCGATCGAGACCGTCGGCGTGGTGATGGAAGGAGCGCGCTGGATCGACGAGGTGGCGCGCATTCGCAAGGTCTTCGTCCACGATCACATCGTGTTGCGGCGAGGAGCGGATCGCTCCCTCGAGGGCATGAGCCCGCTCGAGAAGAAGATCGTCGCCGCCACCGACGGCGCCAAGCACCTCAAGGAGCTGCACACGGTGGTGCGCGGTTCCTACTTCCGTTTTCTCGAGGCGGCCTACCGGCTGTGCATCCGCGAGGCCCTGGACATCGAGACCATTTCCGAGTTCCAGGACCAACCCTCGCAGGAGATTCGTCTCGTCGACCTGATGCTCGAGCAGGCCGCGGAGGAGGAGAGCGCGCTCATCGGCGAGCGTCAGCTCGCCCTGCCGCTGGCTTCCCTCAAGGGCATGGTGCCGGTGTGGGTCAAGGCCCTGACGGACGAGGAGGAAGGTCGACTTTCCCCAGAGCTCCTCGAGTTCTGCCAGAGTCTCGATGGCACTCGGCCGCTGTCGAGCGCCCTCTCCAAGGAGCCGGACGAGCGTCGCTCCCAGCTCGAAATGCTGCTGGTGCGGCTCAACCTCGGCAACCTCGCGCTGCTGCCCTGCGCCATCGAAGAGCTCGAGGCATCGGAAAACGGTGGCGAGCGCTGGTGGCGGCGTCTGGTTCCGCGACGTAGCTGAGCGCGGCGTCGCCCCGCCGGGCGCTTGTCTTTCCGCCCGAAAAACCGAGCTGAAACCGGGGGGCTCGAGGCCCCCCGGCAGAGGTCCTACTCGGCGCTCTGCTGCGCGCCCGGGGTGGGTTTGCTGGCCTGCAGAATGATGCCGGCCAGCACCAGCTCTGCGATCCCGAGAACGGCGAACATTCCCTGCAGGCATTCGCCGAGCAGGGCGGCGCCGATCTGCGCCGCGCCGGCCAGAACGAGCAGCGCTGCCGCAACGTTCGCCGGAGCCGTGGCGAGGGGCGGCGGTGCCGGATCCCCGGGGTCCTTCGAGCCGCGCGCGTAGAGATTGACGATCCAGACGATGAGAGTCACCAGAGCCGCGATCTCGGCTGCCGTGAGGGCGAGGTTGAGGCCCGTCAGGCACTCGCCGAGGTAGGCGGCGAGGGCGTGGGCGCCGGCGAGGAATGCAATGCCGGCAGCGCCGATGACGAGAGGCGGCGGGGCTGGATCTCCAGGGTCTTTCGAACCCTTGGCGCGGTGAATGGTGGTGGATTCTTTGGCCGACGGTGGAGGACCGGGGTCTCCTCCAGCTTTCGATCCCCGAGCGTGAACTTGATCTTCGCCCAACGGCTCATTCATGGTCACCTCCCTGTGGATTCAATGCAGGACTCGAACAGCGATCATCGGATGGCGGCACCTCGGCCATCGGCGGCGGTGCCGGGTCTCCGGGGTCGGTACTACCGCGTGCGATCTGGCTATCGGGCTCGCTCTTATGGGGCATCCTGGATTCTCCTTCCACCGAACGACCCCGTGACGCGACGGGTCGTCGGAACTATCCGTAGAAATCGAAAACTTCCTCGGCACCGGGGTAGGTGCCGGTGAATACGAAATATTCAGCCGGATAGGCGTCGTCGGTCTCGGCATCGTTACAGCACTTCCGAGGGACCTACGAGAACGAAGGGAGCCCAGTAGTAGGGATGACTGGTCGACGCCTCACCGTCGATCAGCGAGATCTTGGCCCGGCGAGCCGCTGCGGCGGAGTCGAGTCCGCCGGTGAGGCCCTCGTAGAAGGCGGTCATCAGCCGTTCCGTCGAACGGTCGTCGACCTTCCAAAGGCTGACCATCAGACTGCGGGCGCCGGCGGTGAAGAAGGCATGGGACAGGCCGAGCAGGCCCTCGCCCCGGATCTCTCGCCCGAGGGCGGTTTCGCAGGCCGAGAGTACGACCAGGTCGGCGGACAGCTCGAGGCCGAAGATCTCGGCGACCTGCAGCAGACCGTCTTCCGTGGCATCGGCGGCGAGCAAGAGCGCCGAATCCAGGATGTCCTGCTCGGAGATCGCACCGTGGACCGCGAAGTGCACCAGCCGCGAATCGCTCAGCGTCTCCTTGATGCGACCTTCGAGGGCTGCCTCGCCGCTCAGCACTCGGACCTGGTCTTGGTCGAACAGCGTGGCAATGCGCCGTACTTCTTCCTCGGCGTGCTGCAGGGCGGCGTAGGTCTTGCCGTCGGCGGTCTGCCCGTCCGGGCCGCCGTAGGAGAAGGCCGCCAGGCGGTAAGGTGCGGCTCGTCCAGCTTCGGGAACGTAGGCGAGGGTCGATGCCGAGGGCGTGTAGGACACCGTCCAGCGGCCGATCAGGAAGTCCTCGGAGGAGGCGCGCTGGTGACTCGCCAGCCGCTGCGGCGACACCCAGAGGGCCTCGAAGGGCAGGTAGTGGAGGCTCTGGTCCGGCGAGATGATCAACCGCTCGATGCCCTCGAGGAAGGGCTCCGCCGGCGCGACGAGGAGCTCGAAGGCGGTCCTGGTGTCGGCCAGCTCCTGGAGCCGACTTCCCTGGCCTAGGGCGCGGCGGGCTGTTTCCACGGCCGCTTGGATCTCGGCGCCGGGAGCCAGCTCGACGATCTCGAATCGATCCCGGCGCACGATGAAGAGATAGCTGCGCAGGCTGCCGACGAAGTATTCGAGGAGCGCCGTGTCGGCGGTCAGGTAGGCACGCACCTCGTCGAGACCGATGGGGTCCGGGTAGGAGATCTCGGCGTACTCCGGATGGGCCTTGCGGATTTCGCTGATCAGTCGACTGCGCTCGCGCTTGAGGGCGGTCAGCCGCTGCCGCTCGCCGGCGACGAGCTCGGGGTCGGGAGTGGCCGTCGAGAGCAAGCGTGCGATCTGCTGCTGGGCGGCGGAGATCCCCCGGGCGTTGTTCCGCTGGTCCTCTTCGAGCTGCGGCGAGAGGGCGACCTCGACCTGGGCTTCCGTCAGCCACTCGGCGAGAGCCCGCGCCCGCGCCCGTTCGCTGGCGACCAGGGCTTCGACGTCGTGGCCGGCGCCCGGGTTCTCTCGATGCAGTCCTACCAAGGCGTCGACCGACGCTTCGTAGACGACGTAGCCGAGCTCCCGGTACTTGGCTCGGTCTTCGGGGCGATAGAGGTTCGCGCTCAGTCGCTCACGCGCTTCCGAGGCCTCTTCGAGATGGCGCCGGGCGATGGCGAAGTTGCCCTCGCTCGCTTCGAGGCGGCCGAGGCGGGCGAGGGAGGCGAAGCCGTGGACCCGGGGCTGCTCGACGGAGTGGCCTGCCTCGATGGCGAGGTCCAGGGCCCGGCGAAAGGCGGTCCGGGCACCTTCGACATCCTCGAGGGCGGCCCGCGCGGTGCCAATCTCGAGCATTGCGTGACACTGGCGCTCGGCCCCCCGCAGGCTGGCATAGGCGGCCTCGAGAACCTGCAACCCCTCCTGCGGTCGAGCGAGCTGGGTGAGGGTACGACCGAGCCCGATTCTGGGCCACGGGGCCTGCGGCGCGAGTGCGCTGGCCTCGGCGAAGCTGTCGTGGGCCTGTTGGTGGTTCCTCAGGGCGTCGTGGGCCCAGCCGAGATGCAGCAGGGCGTCCGAGATCTCGGCGGGATCTTCTCCCTGACGATAGATCCGGACGGCGTGCTCCAGGCTCTCGATCGCCTTCTGGGTGCGGCCCCGAATGGCGTAAACCGTGCCGAGATTGAGGTAGCTGCCCCCGAGGGCATCCTTCTCGCCCATCCGTCGTGCCAGCTCGAAGCGCTCTTCGAAGCGCTCGAGGGCGTCTTCGTAGAGGCCGTGGTAGCGCAGGAAGTAGCCCAGGTTGTTGAGGCTGGTGGAGACCTGGGGCCAGCGCTGGGCGGTGCGGGCGAGCTCCAGCGAGCGTTGATAGAGGGGCAGGACCTCGTCGCGGTGGTGACGCCGCATGTGCTTGCTGAGGCCCAGGTTGCTCAGGGAGGTGGCCAGGCCGGCGAGATCGCCGGCGGCCTCGCGCACCCGGCAGGCTTCGGCGAAGAGGTCGCCGGCGCGTTCCGATTCGCGATCGTCGAGATAGTAGATGTCCCCCAGGCCGTCGAGGCAGTCGGCCCGCTGGGAGCCCTGCGGGACGAGCTCCAGGCAGCGTTCGAAGTCGGCGATGGCGTCGGCCGTTTCCTCCTGCAGCCAGGCGCGGGTCTCGAGGATGCGGGCTTCCTGCGCCGGCTCCCGGGCGAGGGCGAAGGCCGGGGCGATCACGGCGAGGCCGACGCTGGCCGGCTCGCCGCTCTCGAGGAGTAGGTCGGCCTGCTCGTCGCGGGCCTCGAGCTCGCGGTCACCGTCTCCCAGCCGCTGCCAGATTTCGACCGCTTGGCGGAAGCTCTCCACCGCGGCTTTGCGCTCTTCCGGGACGTGGCGTTGATGACGGCCTTGGCGATAGAGGTTCTCTGCGCTGAGACGCTGATCGTCATCGGGCTCCGCTGGGCGAGCTTCCGCGAGGGCGACTCGATAGTGACCCGCGGTCGCCTGCTGAGCGTGGATCTCCAGCCGGTAGCGGCCTGCCGGACCGACGCTGGCCGCCAGTCGCTCCTCCAGCCACGGGCCGCCGGCGCCATCGGCGCGATCGACCAGTCGGCCCCTGGGATCGAACAAGCGGGCTTCGAGATCGACGCCGCGCTGGTCGATCACCAAGCGGACGAAGCTGTCGGCGGGCAGCTCGAGATAGTAGTGATGACCCGCGGGAGCCTCGAGCTCGATCTCGCGGTCGAGGGCCTCGACCAGCAAGCCGCGGGGCTCGCCGCCGGGTTCCTGGATGCACGCCACCCAGAGGCTGAGGAGCAGGAGGGCGGCGATCCCAGTTCTGCGGGTAGAAGTGCGCATGGCGCTCATCGATTTCCCGACAGCTTACAGGAATATCTATTTATGTGACTTCGCGGGCTCTCCGTCTGCCGAGCGCCGGCCGAAGAAGCGCAGGCCGGCGATCAACAGAGCCGCGCCGATCAGCAAGCTCCACCAGGGGGACATGCCGAGGGCGGTTCCGAGGTCGCCGATCACGATGGCGACGATGCCTGCCGTCAAGGCGTACGGGAGCTGAGTTCTGACGTGGGCGATGTGATCCGACCCGGTGGCGATGCTGGAGAGGATCGTGGTGTCCGAGATCGGGGAGCAGTGGTCTCCCCAGACGCTGCCGGCGAGGACCGACGACACCGCTCCGACCATCAGATGCAGGTAAGAGCCGTCACCGACCGTCTGACCGGCTTGCAGGGCGACGCCGTGGACGATCGGAATCACCAGCGGCACCAAGATGCCCATCGCCCCCCAGGAGCTGCCGGTGGCGAAGGCGATCGCCGCCGACAGCACGAAGACGAGCAGCGGCAGAAGGGTCGGAGGCAGGCTGCCCTGGGTCACGCCGACCAGATAGTCGGCGGTGTGCAGATCGCTACACACGCCACCGATCGACCAAGCCAGAACCAGCACGATGAGGGCGAGGAGCATCGACTTGAAGCCCTCGACGGTCGCCGCCATCAGCTGCTTGAGGGACAGCAGGCGCTGCAGCAGCGGCAGGGCGACGGCGAGGATCAGTCCGGCGAGGCTCGACCACAGCAAGGTGGCGTAGGGGTCGGCGGCGGCGAAGACCTCGCGCAACCAGGCACCGAAGCCGCCCACCGACGCGCGCGTCGTGCCGTCCGCGGCGAGCGCTGCCGAGCCCGAAATCCACAGGCCGACGAAGGTGGCGACGATCACCGTCACGATCGGTGCGAGGGCGTTGAGGGCACGGTGCGGAATGCCCGCCGGGGGCTCGACCGCCTCGGAGCCGTACTCGGCCAGCGGGGTGTCGCCGTCGGCGAGCACCCGGCCCTGCTGCCGGGCGCGCCGCTCGGCCGCCAACATGGGACCGAAGTCGCGCCCGCTGAAGGCGATGGCGAAGCCGAGGACGAGGGCGAAGATGGGGTAGAAGCGATAGGGAATCGACTCGACGAACAGGCTGTAGGGGTTGAGGTCGACGCCGATGTCGGTGAGCGCAGCGCCGATCAGGCCGACCTCGAAGCCGATCCAGGTGCTGATCGGTACGACGCTGGCAATGGGGGCGGCGGTCGAGTCGACCATGTAGGCGAGCTTCTCGCGGCTGATCTTCAGGCGGTCGGCGATCGGCCGCATGGTCGAGCCCACGATCAGGGTGTTGGCGTAGTCGTCGAAGAAGATCAGCAGGCCCATCCACCAGGTGGCGAGCTGGCCGCGTTTGGGCGAGGTGGCGAGGGGGGCGATGCGCTCCACGATGCCGCGGGTGCCGCCGCTCTTGCTGATCACCCCCACCATGCCGCCAAGCAGCAGGGTGAAGACGATGATGGTGGCGCGGCTCGGATCCGACAGGGAGTTGATGATGTAGCGGTCGACGGTGCGCGCCAGGGCGACGAAGGGGGCTTCCCAGGAGCTGCCCCAGGCGAGGATCAGGGCACCGGAGAAGACGCCCAGGAAGAGCGACAGCAGGACGTCCTTGAAGAGCAGCGCCAGGCCAATGGCGAGGAGCGGCGGGATGATCGAGATCCAGCCCGGGATGATGCGCAGGTGGGCCGTCGCGGTGGCGCCGTCGCTGGCGGCCTCGAGGCGATGGTGGCCGGAGCCGAGGCCGGTGGTCGGGAGCTCAAGGCTATGCTCGCCGGCCACCAGCCGATAGGTCTTCAGGAGGCGCCCGGCGCTCTTCACCTCGACCGGCACCTCGGCGCCGCCTTCGACCTCCGAAAGGGTGATGGTGAGCTCTGCAGGACCGCCCCGCAGGGTGGCGCCATCGGTGGAGATGGCGATCTCGGTGGCGAAGGCTGGGGAGCCACCGAGAACCATCGCCAGCAGGACGAGGCACCACCGTTGAGCGGGGATCACCCCGCTTCTTCCATGACCACTTCGGCGCTCGCCGGCAGCCCCAGGGCTTCGCGCAAGCGACCCTCGATCTCGTCCGCCAGATCCGGGTTGTCGCGCAGGAACTGCTTCGAGTTCTCGCGACCTTGACCAACGCGCACGTCGCCGTAGCTGTACCAGGCGCCACTCTTGGTGACGATGCGGTGGTCGACACCCATGTCGATGAGCTCGCCGGGGCGGGAAATGCCCTCGCCATAGTCGATGTCGAACTCCGCCAGGCGGAAGGGCGGTGCGACCTTGTTCTTGACCACCTTGACCTTGGCCCGGCTGCCGACCACCAGATCCCCGTCCTTGAGGGCGGCGATGCGTCGAATGTCGATCCGCACCGAAGAGTAGAACTTGAGCGCCCGGCCGCCGGTGGTGGTCTCGGGGCTGCCGAACATGACGCCGATCTTCTCGCGAATCTGATTGATGAACACCAGGCAGGTCTTCGACTTGGCGACGATGGCGGTGAGCTTGCGCAGGGCCTGGGACATCAACCGCGCCTGCAGGCCGACGTGGGAGTCGCCCATCTCGCCTTCGAGCTCGGCTCGCGGTACCAGGGCGGCCACCGAGTCGACCACCACCAGGTCGAGGGCGTTGCTGCGCACCAGCATCTCGGCGATCTCGAGGGCTTGCTCGCCGCTGTCCGGCTGGGACACCAAGAGATTGTCGATGTCGACGCCGATCTTGGTGGCATACTCCGGATCGAGGGCATGCTCGGCATCGATGAAGGCCGCCACCCCACCCTGCTTCTGGGCCTGGCCGGCGACGGAGAGGGCGAGGGTGGTCTTGCCGGAAGACTCGGGACCGTAGACCTCGACCACGCGTCCGCGCGGGAAGCCACCGACGCCGATGGCGCTGTCGACGGCGATCGAGCCGGTCGGAATGGCGGGAATCGACAGAGCCTCGCGGTGGCCGAGGCGCATGATCGAGCCCTTGCCGAATTGACGCTCGATCTGGCTCAGCGCGTTGTCGATGGACTTCAGCTTGTCGTTCTTCGCATCTGCCATGAAGTGTTCGCTCCTTGTCGCGGCCTGGTAGGCGGTGATCAGACGGTATTGTAACCAGGGGAGGCCCGCAGGGTGCAACCGCCAACGCACCGATTGCGGCCTCTCCGCCGAAGGAAGACGCCAACCCTGGGCGACAATCTCCCGGTCTGCGCCGGGCGAGGCGGGATCGGGAGGTGTCACGGCCCGTTCCTGCGATAGACTCCCGCCGCCATGGCCCGGCTTTCCATCGTCATTCCCGCTTACAACGAGCTCGCCACCGTCGAGGAGCTCCTCGGCCGCGTCGCCGCGGCTCCTCTCGCCGACGGCCTAGATCGCGAAGTGATCGTGGTCGACGACGGTTCGACGGACGGCACTCGCGAGCTTCTCCGCGGTCTCGAGGCGGAGGCTCGACCGTTGCCCTTCAAGCTCATCGAGCAGAGCCAGAACGGCGGCAAGGGAGCTGCGTTGCGGACCGGTTTCGCCGCCGCCGAAGGAGATTTCCTGCTGGTTCAGGACGCCGACCTCGAGTACGACCCGCGGGACTACGGCAAGCTCCTCCAGCCGCTCCTCGACGACGAGGCGGACGTGGTCTACGGTTCGCGTTTCCTCGGTGGTCCCCACCGGGTGCTGTTCTTCTGGCACTACATGGGAAATCGCTTCCTGACCACCCTGTCGAACATGTTCACCGATCTCAACCTGTCGGACATGGAGACCTGCTACAAGGTCTTTCGGCGGGAGATGCTCGAGGGTCTCGAGCTGCGCTCGAACCGCTTCGGAATCGAGCCCGAGCTCACCGCCAAGGTGGCGCGCCGCGGGGCGCGCATCTACGAGGTGCCGATCTCCTATCGCGGCCGCACCTATGCCGAGGGCAAGAAGATCGGTTGGCGCGATGGCGTCTCCGCCATCTGGGCCATCCTTCGCTATAATTTGGGGCGCTGAAAGCCCTTCCGTCCCCACGCCGAAAATCCCCGAGGAGGAATCCGTGCGCACTTCCATTGACCGCTCCTGGAGTCTCGCCGTTCTGGTCGCGTTGTTTTTGCTCATGCAGGGTTGTGCCGCCAAGTCGCCGGAAGAGCAGGTGGCCGAGTTGAGGAGCGGCTACGAGGCGACCCTCAACGGCTTCGTGGTGGTCCAGGAACCGTTGATGACGGAAGAGGTGCCGGTCGACGATGAGACGGTCGCGACGGAGGAGGAAGCGACCGAAGAGGGCGACGTGGACGCCGAGCCGGCGCCGGTCGAGGTGCGCCAGGATGTCAAGCTGGACATCATGATCTACAACTCGAACTACGAGAAGCTGCCCGGTCTCACCCTCGACGTTTCCCAGGGCACCGCCGCCGGCGAGAAGAACCACTGGCGCATCTGGGTGGACACCGCGGACCTCGGCAAGGGCAGCCGCCAGGCCTATGTCCACACCCTCGAGGACATCGATCACGTCGAAGGCGACGGCTACGCCGTCGAGGTGCGCGCCTCGGTGCCGGTGGAGGAGCGTGGCGAGTACCGGGAGTTTTCGCCCTGAGCAGGCGGTTTTCGAACCGCGAGCCGCGAGTCGTCCTGTTATCTTTCGCCGTTTGGTGCGTAAATAACGGACGATGCAGCTCACCATGACCGAACCCGCCGTCGCTCCCGTCGATCCCCTCGCCTCCATCGCCGCCTTCGAAGGCAACGTGTCGCGGGTCATCCGCGGCAAGGCGGAGGCGGTGCGCCTGGCCACCGTGTCCCTCCTCGCCCGCGGGCACATCCTGATCGAGGACGTGCCCGGCGTGGGCAAGACCACTCTGGCCCACGCCATCGCCCGCTCCCTGGGCTTGGCCTTCCACCGCATCCAGTTCACTTCCGACCTGCTGCCGTCGGACATCATCGGGGTGTCGATCTTCAAGCAGGATCGCCAGGCCTTCGAGTTCACCCCCGGGCCCCTGTTCTCGAACGTCGTGCTGGCGGACGAGATCAATCGCGCCTCGCCCAAGACGCAGTCTGCGCTGCTCGAGGCGATGAGTGACCACAAGGTCTCGGTGGAGCGCAAGCGCTACACCCTGCCGGATCCTTTTCTGGTGTTGGCGACCCAGAATCCGCTCGAGTTCCATGGCACCTTCCCGCTGCCGGAGTCGCAGCTCGACCGCTTCCTGATGTCCCTGCGGCTGGGCTATCCGCCGCCCGAGGACGAGCGGCGGCTGCTGCTGGCGGGGGGCGTGGACGGGGTTCTCGAAGAGCTGCAGCCGGTGATGTCGGCGGCCGATCTGCGCACCCTCCAGGGGCTGGCGGCGGACGTACGAGTCGACGAGAAGCTGGTCGACTACATGATGGCCCTGGCAGAGCAGACGCGCAGCTCGTCGGAGCTGCTGCTCGGGGTTTCGACCCGTGGCCTGCAGAGCCTCTATCGCGCCAGCCAGGCCCTCGCCCTCACCGAAGGGCGCGACTATGCGGTGCCGGACGACGTCCAGCGGCTGGCGGCGCCGGTGCTGGCACATCGCGTGTCGCTCAAGCGCGGCGGCGACCTCGATGCCGCTCGACGGGTGATCGAAGGGCTGGTGCACTCCCTGGCGGTGCCGGTCTGAGGCGGTGGCTCGACCGGCCGCAGCCATGACCTCCGCCCCTGGCCGTAGGGGCCGTCGGCGAAGCCGCCGCGCCGCCTCGGTGCCGGAAGGCATCCGCATCACCAAGGTCGGCCTGTGGTACGTCCTGTTCACGGTGATCGTGGCCATCGCCGCCACCAATACCGGAAACAACGCCCTCTACATGGTGCTCTCGGCGATGCTCGGGGCCCTCGCCTTCTCCGGCATCGTGTCGCGCCAGAACGTCCGCGGGCTGGTGATCGAAACCGGCGATCCCGGTGAGGTCTTCGCCAAGCGACCCTTCAGGCTCGACTTCCAGATCACCAATCGCGGCCGCTTCATGTCGCGCTGGTGCCTGCTGGTCAGCTTCCTGGCCCAGAGCTCGCCGCGGCTGGTGCCCTTCCTCGAGCGGCGGGGTTCGTCCACCGGTTCGGCCGAGCTCCTGCTGCCGCGCCGCGGACTCCGAAAGATCCCCTTCGCTCACGTTTCGAGCCTCTTTCCCTTCGGCTTCTTCCGCAAGGGAGTGCGCTATCGCACCGAGCTCGAGGTGATGGTGTTTCCCGAAATCTTTCCGGCCGCTGGGCCGCGCCTCGGGGCCTCCGGCCGCCTCGGCGAGGAGTCTTCCCGTCGTCAGGGGCGCGGCCACGACCTCCATTCCCTGCGCACCTTCCGGCCCGGCGACGATCCGCGCCGCATCCACTGGAAGCAGACCGCCCGCACCGGCGACTTGATCTATCGCGAGAGCGAGGCCGAGGAGAGCCATCGCCTCGCCATCCTGCTCGACAACGGGGTGGCTCCGTTCGCCGACGAGGCCGCCGAGGAGCGCTTCGAGCAGCTGGTGAGCGAGGCGGCGACGGCGGCCCTCGATCACCTGACGCGCGGCTATGCGGTCGAGCTGGTCACCCGAGACCAGCTGCTGCCCTTCGCCGGCGGACGTCGCCAGCGTTTGAGGATTCTCGAGACCCTGGCTCTCCTCGAAGCCATCCCGGTGGGGCGCTCGGCCTTGCGCTCCAGCGACCCGAGCGCCGCCGAGCTGCGCCTGGCGATGCAGGAGCCGGAGCGCGCCGCCTGATGTTCTTCGCTCGTCAGAAGCGCCTGATGCTCGGCATGCTGGCGCTGCTCGCGCCGCTGCCGCTGCCGCTCAATGCCGTTTTGCCGTGGCCGGTTCTGTTGCTCTTCTGGCTCGGCGTCGCCTTTTTCATGCGCCGCGCCGCCCAGGGCGCCACCACCTGGCTGTCGCCCTGGATGATGAACCTGCTCGGCGCCGCCTACCTGCCGTTCTTCTTCTTCGATCTCACCGTGCTCGGCGGCGGTCGCCTGGTCGGGCCGGTGATCCGGATGGGCCTCTTCGCGATCCTGGTGAAGCTGTTCTCGATGCGGCGGGAGCGCGACAAGTGGCAGGCCTTGATGGCGATTTTCTTCCTTTTCCTGGCCTCGATGGCGACCAGCGTCCACCCGTCCATCATGTTCTACCTGGTGGTTTTCCTGGTCGGGGCGCTCTACTTGCTGATCCGCTTCGCCTTCCTCCACATCGTGGCGGGCTTCGGGCAGCGCGATCCGCAGGCGGCGCAGCTTCCCCTGAAGGGCTTTCTTTTCGCCGGCGTGGTCACCACCCTGCTCTTCGCGGTTCCCCTCTTCGCCCTCCTGCCGCGGGTCTCGACCCCCTACGTCACCGGCCGCGGCTCCGGCACCGGCACCACCATCCAGGCGATGGGCTTCTCGGACGAGGTGACCCTCGATTCCATCGGCCGAATTCGCGAGAGCCGCGAGGTCGCCCTGCGCATGCGCTATGACGACCCCGCCGCGAATGCCCAGGATCGCCGGCTCAAGGCCGCCACCTTCGACCTCTATCAAGGCCGTTCCTGGCGCCGCAGCCCGGTGTTGCGCACTCTGGTGAAGGAAGACGGCGCCATGCTGAGATTGGTCGAGGGGCCGCCGCAGTCGTGGGTCAACATCTGGCTCCAGCCGCTGTCGTCCCGCAGTTTGCCGTTGCCGACGGATACCCGCATGGTGAGCATCGATCGCCGCGGTCTCGAGGTTGGGCGCGGCGGGGCCGTCTACATGACCTTCCCGCCCATCGAAGTGCTCGAGTACCGCGTCGCCATTGCCACCCCGGAGGCCTCTGCCGCCGAGTGGCCGGACGCGGACGATGGCACCCTCGACACCACCGGCGTCTCCGACCGGATGGTCGACCTGGCGGCAGAGATGATGGGGCAGGGCGACCTCGAAAGCCGCATCCGCAACCTCGAGAACCATCTCGCCACCCGCTACACCTACACCCTCGATTTCGTCGGCCGCGAGGGTCGCAACCCGCTCGAAGAATTTCTCTTCACCTACCGCAGCGGCCACTGCGAGTACTTCGCCTCGGCGATGGTCTTGCTGCTGCGCTCCCAGGGAGTTCATGCACGGTTGGTGACCGGTTTCGTGGGCGGCGAGGTCAATGCCCTCGAGGGCTATACGGTGGTGCGTCAGAGCAACGCTCACGCCTGGGTCGAAGCCTTCTTGCCGGACCAGGGCTGGCGTCAGTTCGATCCCACGCCGGCGGCGGGTCGGCCCGAAACCCGCGAGCCCAATGCCTGGAGTCTGGCGACCCAGGCGTGGGACTTCCTGATCTTCCGCTGGGACCGCTATGTGCTGACCTATGGCTTCTCGGATCAGCTCGAGCTGTTCGGCAATCTGCGCGAGCTGTGGCGCCGGCTGTGGACGCGCCAGCCCAAGCCGGCGGCCCAGCCGACCCCCAGCGCCGAGCCGACCTTCGAGCCCGAGACGCCGCCGGCACCGGTATCCGGCAGCCGTTGGCAACGCTGGCTCTGGCCCTTGCTGCTGGCGCCCGGAGTGGTGCTGCTGGTCGGCCTTGTCGCCTGGTGGCGGCGACGCGCTCCGCTGAGCGCGACGCGGGCCTATCGGCGCCTGCGACGGGAGCTCGAACGGGCCGGCTTCCCGGTGGCCCAGTCCCTCGCGCCCTTGAGCTTGAGTGCCCAGGCCGGCGAGCGCTTTCCGGCGAGTGCCGAGGCGATGGCCAAGATCGTGCGCCACTATGTCGCCGAGAGCTTCGGTGGGCGAACCCTCGAGGCGGATGAGCTCGGCGAGGTGGGGGAGGCTCTGCTGACCGCCTCCAAGGGTCTCCGAACCAGCGGTTAGCCCGGCCTTGTCGCGGAGAGCTGGTGAGAAGGTCGGGCTAGCGTCGGCGGGAGATCCAGAAGAAGATCGCCGCCGAGGCGATCATGGCTACCGAGATCCACTGGCTGGTGCTGAGCAGGCCGAGGCCGCCGCGGTCGTCGCCGCGCAGGAGCTCGAGCATGAAGCGCTGGCTGCCGTAGAGGGCCATCCAGGTGGCGGCGAGGGCCCCCGGCGCCGGCCGGCGGCGATTCAACAGCAGGAGCACGGTGAAGTTGATCAGCTCGGCGACCATTTCGTAGGCCGGGCTCGGGTGGAGCGGCACGCCGAGGGGCGTCCCGGCGATCTCCTGGGCTGCCGGATCGGTGTAGACGATGGCCCAGGGCAGGTCGCAGCGGTCACCGTAGCAGCAGCCGGTGAGCAGACAGCCGGCGCGGCCGATGGCATGAGCCAGGGGCAGGCCGAGAAAGAGGGTATCGGCGGTGCGGGCGGGAGGCAGGCGGTGGCGCAGCACGAACCAACCCCCCACCACCAGGGCGCCGAGCACTCCACCGAGCCAGATACCTCCCGCGGCGAGCACCGACCCCCAGGAAGCCGCGCCGGATCGCAGGTCCGGCCAGCGCACCACCACCAGCAAGAGCTTGGCGCCGAGAAGTCCGCCGAGGATGATGCCGAAGTAGAAGTCGGCCCACGGTGCTTGCGGCAGGCGCTGGCGCCCGAAGTGGGAGACCAGCAGCCAGCCGACGATGATCGCCAAGGCCATGGCGGCTCCGTAGCTCGTGATCCGCAGGGGAACGCCGAGGAACTCACTGTCCAGCAGGATGGGGTGCATGGTGGATCTATCTTCGGTGACCGGACGGGTCTTGTCGAGGGTCGGTCGTGGCGCCCTCGCCGGTGCTATTCTGGCGGCCGGTCAATCACCGTGAGGAAAGGAGACGGATTGGTGGAAAGGGTGAAGGGTGTCGGCGGAATCTTTCTCTACGCTGCAGAGCCGGAAAAGCTGGCGGCCTGGTATCGCGAGCATTTGGGCATCACCGCCCCGCACGATTCGGAAGGGGCGCCTTACCACGAGTTCTTTTACCGCGAGGATGCCGAGCCCGAGCGCCGTGGGCGCTTGACCTGGGCGATCTTCCAGGGTGACGGCAAGCCCGAGCTGATCGGCAACTCGGTGGTCAACTACCACGTCACGGATCTCGAAGCCCTGCTCACCCAGCTGCGCGGCGCCGGTATCGAGATCGAGAAGGTCGAAGACTACGAATACGGGAGCTTCGCCTGGCTCGAGGACCCCGAGGGCAATCGCATCGAGCTCTTCCAGGACAAGGAGTTCTGATTTCGGTGCTGCACGTCACCAACGGAGATGGTGCGGCCGAAGTCCTGCGGGCATCGGGAGTGGTGGCCGGAGGAGCGGCCTCCGGCGGCGAGGCCGAGGGCGTCCTGCCGTGGCGCGATGTGTTGCACGACGGGCCGGTGCCGGCATCGCTGGTGCCGGAAGAGCTGGCGGCGGTTCGGGCCTCCTATCTGGCCGGCGACGGCCACGGCGCCGATGAGGGCGAAGTGCGGCGTTTCTTCGCCGAGCGCAATCGGCGCCTGTTGGCGGCGGGCGAGGTTTGCCTGTGGCTCGAGCACGACGTCTACGACCAGCTGCAGTTTCTTGAGATGTCGGCCCTGCTCGACGGCGTGACCGTGGAGGATGACGAGCGAGCAGTCTTCCTGATCGCCATCGACGACCATCCCGAAGTCGACGACTTTCGTGGTCTGGGGCAGCTCTCTCCAGACCAGATGGCGGCCCTCTGGCCGCAGCGCCGGCGCCTGGGTCGGCAGGAGATCTCCTGGGCAGCCCGCGGCTGGCAGGCCTTCCGGGCGCCCCGGCCCGCGGCTCTGGTGGAGTGGCTGGAGGAGCCGGCGCCGGAGGGCTCGTTGGTGCCGGCGGCGATGACCCGCTGGCTGGCCGAGTATCCGGCGGTCGAGAGCGGTTTGGCGCACAGCGAGACCGTCATGCTCCGGGCACTCGTGGCCGGCCCCCTCGAAGGCCACGCCCTGTTCAAGCGCCATCTCGCTTCCGGAGACCGCCTGCTGTTCGGCGATACCAGCTTTGCCCTGCGTCTCGCCGAGCTCGCCGCGGGAGAGCTGCCCCTGGTCGCGGCCGACGGCGACGGTTGGCAGGCGAGCTACCGCCTGCTGCCGGCCGGCCGGCAGGTGCTCGACGGCGAGGTCGATCGGGTTTCGCGGGCCGGCATCGACCGCTGGCTCGGCGGCGTCCATCTCCAGGGGCGGTCCTTACCGGTGCGCTGGCACCCCGGCGAAGAACGACTGGTGTCGGAGTCTCCCGCGGGCGGCTGAGGGCCGGGACGCACCGGCCCGAGCCGGCGGTGCAAGAATCGGGTGGAGAGAGCGCGCTCCGATCCCTAGGCTGGGGTCATGCAAGAGACGATGACTTCCCCTTCCGAGTCCTACGCCCGCGTCGAGGCGGCGATTCGTTACCTCGAACGCCACCATGTCGAGCAGCCGGAGCTGCGCGATGTCGCCGGCGCTCTCGGTTTGAGCCCCTCCTATCTGCAGCGCCTTTTTCGGCGTTGGGCCGGGGTCAGCCCGAAGCGCTTCCTCCAGCACCTGACGGTCGAGACCGCCAAGGCACGCCTCGACGACGACGTCTCTCTGCTCGAGGCGTCTTGGGATGTCGGTCTCTCGGGCCCGAGCCGGCTGCACGATCACTTCGTGGCCCTCGAGGCGATGACGCCCGGTGAGTACAAGGCCGGCGGTGGAGATTTCGAGATTCTCTACGGTTTCCACCGCAGCCCCTTCGGCGAGGTCCTGATCGCCGAGACGCCGCGGGGCATCTGTCACCTTTCCTTCGTTGCCGAGGACGAGGCCGAGAGGCAGGTCGAGGCGCTCGCCCGGCGCTGGCACCGCTCCAGCCTGCGACGCGACGACGGGGCGACCGCCAGGGCTTTCGACGGAGCCTTCGGAGAGCTCGGCGGAAGGCAGCGCCTGGCGCTACTGGTGCAGGGCACGAACTTTCAGATCCAGGTTTGGCGGGCGTTGCTGCGGGTACCGCCCGGACGGTTGGTGTCCTACGGCAAGGTGGCCGAGGCGGTCTGCCAGCGCAGCGCCGCCCGCGCCGTCGGCTCGGCGGTGGGGGCGAACCCGGTGGCTGTGCTGATCCCGTGTCACCGCGTCTTGCGGGCGAGCGGCGAGCTCGGCGAGTACCGATGGGGAGCGACCCGCAAGCGTGCCCTGGTGGCCTGGGAGGGGGCGCGTCTGGCGGAAGAGCCGGCCTGAGGTACGGGGGTTCATCGAGGCCCCGGGCGGCGGTGGCTGGCAGACGCCGGCAAGGCTCACGAATCGGGATCGACCGCCTCGCCGGCCGCGGCGTACCGGCAAGCCGGCGCCAGCGCGGAAAACCGCGGTCTCCCTAGGCCATCCGAGAACGACCTTCTGCGCGTAAGATGAACGCACGGGAGGGTTCGGAAGCGCTCACCGTCGTCGAGGCGCCCTCCAGCCGCCCGCAACATTCAGTCCATCGCCGAGGAATCTGCCGCCGCCATGAGCTCCAAGTCCACGCCGATCCGCGCCGTCGTGACCTTCTTTCTCTGGGTCTTCCTGTTGACCGTCACCTACCGCTTCTTGAGCGGCCGCATCGCCGCCTCGGGCTGGGTCGGTGAGGCGGCGCCGGTGGTGGCGAGCCAGGCCTTGTCGGGGGAATCCTGGAGTCTGGCCGAGGCCCGCGGCAAGGTGGTGGTGGTGGACTTCTGGGCCACCTGGTGTGGCCCCTGCATGCGCGCCATGCCCAAGCTCGAAGAGCTGCAGGAGACCTTCGGCGAGCGCGACGATTTCTTGCTGGTGGGAGTCTCGGTGGACCGTGATCGCGGCCGCCTGGAGGAGGTCGTCGCCGATCTCGGGCTGCCGTGGCTACAGATTCACGAAGGCGAAGACAATCCTCTCGCCGAGGCGGCGGAAGTTCGTCGCCTACCCACCGTCTGGGTGATCGATCGCCAAGGTGTCGTGCGCGCCGTCAACCCCCGCAAAGGCAAGCTCTTCCGCCTGGTGCGGAAGCTCCTCGAAGAGCCCGCCACGGCCTGATCAGGCTCGAGCAGCCTGCTGACAGGTTGCTGCAGGACTCATCGGCAATCTGCGGCCGGGCCTGAGTTGGTGTTGGGCCGAGTTTTTTTGACAATTGGATCGGTTGGAGCGACCCGGATTTTCGGTCTCGAGCTCATGATTCCCTCGGGCAAGGTCCGGTCGAGCGAAGCAGGATAGCGTCGCCGAAGGAGCCAAGGCATGGACCTTGAGGCTGGGTTGGAGGCCTGTTCCCTGATTCAGCACTCTTTTTTTGGGAGGTCGGGCATTCATGAGGCAAGCGGTCTACTGTTTCGAGCATCCACCGAGCCGGACCCTCTGCCGAGCCGGTGCCCACGAGTTGCAAATTTTCCGTGATCAGGAGCTGACCCGTACGGTTCGCGTGAAAGGCATGGTGAGCTCGTCATCCGCGGGCAAGGTGGCGTTCCGCGATCCCTACGACAGTCAGGACAAGGTAATCGACCTGACGGTCTCTTCCGACCCAGAACCCGCCATTTTGCCCGAGGGTGCCGGAATTCTCCATCCGGCCGGCGAGTATCTTTTCTCGGTATCGCATCGTGAGTATCCCTACGAGGAGCCCATCTCCGGCCGGACGGTGGCGGGTCTGCTGAAGGTTGCGATCGATAGCGGAGAGGTCGTTTGGCGATGCGCCGGCGAGGGCGTTGCGCGGCAGATTCATCCGCTTGGCGAAGAGGCGGAAAAATCTCCTTTCAGCCTGCGTGAGCCCAAGGCTCCGGAGCAGCCGATCACCGACACGTTTCCTCAGCTGGTCCTCGCGCCGGAGGGTGAAACTTGGGCTTTGGTAGGCAGCCATCGGGTGGCGATCGGCCAGGGCGCTGACCTCAAGGCTGACGTGTGGTGGAAGAACCCTGCCTTCTCGCCTGCGAATGGATTCTTCGACCCAAAGACGGATCAATTCTATCTGTCAGGTCACGACGGAATCCTCTGCCTCTCGCTGGAAGGGGAGGTGATTTCGCGGTGGGACGGTAGGCTACCTTGTGAGCCCTACGAAAACCGCTTCGGCCGCAGGGCGACGTCCCGCGCCGTGGGGGCGGCGAGCCCGGTGATTCGCCGCGACGAGGATTTGCTGGCCATCGTTCCCCTTCCCCGGCAGGGAAATCGGGTCACAGGCGGCAAGCCCTGCTGGTATGAGGTTCACCGGTTCGATCCTGAGACGCTTGTCCCTCGGGGGCCTTTGGATGGTATGACGCGACGTCGTCTGTCTACCGAATGGGGGTGCCTTTTTTCCCTGGCGGACGGCTCCCTGGCCTGGGGGCCGGCGGAGGAGCCTTTGCTCATCCTGCCCACCGAAAGCTGTGAGCGGCGGACCACGGAGTGGATTCAGATCGTCGGTGACGAGCCCCCTCCGCGAGTGCCGCATCCGGAGGACGATCCGGACTACGACGTGACGATCGGAACCGAGGGTTCCTTGGAGGATCTGAGCTCGGCGACTCCGGGGCAACGCCGCTCTCTGGTCCGGTATCTGTTGCAGGAGCTTCAGTCCGATCCCCGTTTCGAGCAACTCCTCCTCCTCGATCCGGATAGCTTTCGCCCCTACGCCAACTCGATTTTGGGCTGGAGCGAGGACTCCCACGGCCAGTTGGAGAACGTGGACTTCGACACCTTCTGGTGGGTGGCTCAGGGTGCTTCGGACGAGGCTGTGGAGAAGCTGGCCTCAGCCCTCGAGAAGAGCCTCGGAGAGGGACTCGATACGGGCCATGACGGCGGTCCGCGACTTACGGAGATTCAGCGGATTCGGACCATGCTCCTTCTCGGGGTTCTCAGTGATCGGTCGCTCGAGCGACTGGGCGAGTTGGGCCGCGAATATCGAGCGGTTGCCGAGCTGGCGTCTGAGCATCAGGTAGCCGTTCCGAAGGAGGGCCCCGCGCAGCTCCGTTTCTCGCCCGGATCTTTGGAGGTCGTGGCGGAACCCGCGACGGGGCGAGGCCGCCCGCAGCACTCGACGGGAGTACTGTACGGTCCCGAGTTCAACCAGCTCTTTTCGCTGGAGCGCTCGTTGACCTGCCTTCGGTCACCCGAGCATGTGTTGTCGGCCAAGGTTTCGTGGTTGCCCGGGGATCCGCTCGCCGGCTCCGCCCTGCCGGTTCAGCACTGGTTTTTTCCGTCCTGTTCGCAGTGCGACGACAATCTCGAAGACCGAATCGACTTTCTCGTGGATTCCGCATCGGAGAAAATCGAGCTCCGGGGCCATTTCCACAAAGCCGAGAGCTGTTGCCCCGGAGACGGGGAGGAGGCCGACTTCCCCAAAGTCCACCTCCGGATCGCCCCTTATTCACCCGAACAAGAATCGACCAACCGACACCTTGGCCGTCTCGGAGGACGGGTCTCATACCGGTCCGCGCATTGTCCGACCTGCGGTGAGCTTCAGTTCTATGTCGGCTGGATGCACGCTTCAGCCGTTCGAAGCGATTTGCCTTACGTCACCCTGTACGGATTTCAGTGTGAGCGGTGCGGTATCGGAACCCTCTTGGTCGAGATGACCTGACGCTGTGGGACCGCCTGGATCGATTCGGCGGAATCGATGGACAGCAGTCTGCTAGCAGGTTGCTGAAAAAGTCATCGGCAACCTGCGACCGAGCCCGGGAGGGCTCGGCGGCGGCAAGGTCGCCGCGACGGGAGAGGAGGCCCAAGAACCGCGCTTCTTGGGCCGGAGCGGGACGCGCAGTCAGGGGCGCGTAGCCCCTCTCGGAAAAAACGGCTAGCAGCGCTGGAAAAGTCGCGAAGCGGACTTTTTCAGCAGCCTGCTAGTTCTCGAGCGCCCGGCGGCGGGCGACTTCCTGCAGGTCGTCGTGCAGGTCGTGCTCGTCGACGATCTCCGAGCCCAGCAGGCACTCGAGGACGTCCTCGAGGGTGACCACTCCCTCGAAGCCGCCGTACTCGTCGGTCACGCCGACCATGTGCTGGCGCTCCTGAATCAGCTTGTTGAGAAGCTCGTGGCCGCGCATGGTCTCGGCGACGAACTCCATCGGACGCATCAGATCGCCGAGGGTGAGGGAGGCCTCGTCGGCGAGCAGCCGGTCGACCACTTCGCGGCGCAAAACCAGGCCGCGGACCTCGTCCTTGTCCGCCCCTTCGGTGACCGGGACGCGGCTGTGGCGCCAGCGACCGCCGAGGTCGCGCAGCGCCGAGAGGGGTGTCTCGAGGGGCTCCGAGTGAACCACCGTGCGCGGCGTCATCAGGTCGCCGGCGGTCACCTGGTCGAGGAGCAGGGCGTTTTCCACCCAGCGCTGCTCCTCCGGTCGCAAGGAGCCACCGGCATGGGCCAGCCGTGACAGGGCCATCACCTCGTCCTCGCTGGGGTGCTCGCCGTGACCGCCCTTGCCACCGATCCAGCCCATCACCACTTTCGAGGCTTTGACGATCGGCCAGACCATCCAGATCATCCCCTGCATCGGCCAGGCCACCAGCGGCCCCAAGGTGAAGGCATGGCGAACCCCGAAGCTCTTCGGGATGATCTCCGTGAAGACCAGCACAGCGATGGTGAAGACGGCGGCGAAGACCCCGACGGCGGGGTCGCCGAAGTGGCGCCCGACCATCGCGCCGCACCAAGCCGAGCCCACCGTGTGGGTGATGGTGTTGACGGTCAGAATGGCTGCGATCGGCTCGTCGATATGCTCGCGCAGCCCGGCGAGCTTGTTGGCGCCGGACTTGCCGCTCTCCTTCAGGATTTCGATTTGCGAGGGCGTGACGGCATAGAGCACGGCCTCGAAGAGGGAGCAGAGAAAAGAGCCGAGAAGAGTGATCGACGCGACAATCAGTATGGTGGTCACGGCGCGATTCTACCGATTTCTCAGGCGCTGGAACTTCCGCCCGGTGGAATCGGTCCAAGGGGAAGGGGGAGACCTCCCCGGAAAGGAGGCGAGGGATGGCGAGAGCGGGCCGAGGATTGTTGCTGTGGATCGGTTGGCTGGTGCTGGTTTCGCCGCTGATCGCGGCCGAAGTCGAGGTTCTTTTCACTGCCAACGAGGGCGTTCTGATCCGTGCCGGCGACGAGGCGGTGCTGATCGATTCGCACCTCGCCGAGCCCTACAGCCTCTACGGTGCACTGCCGGCGCCATTGCTCGCTAAGCTCGAAGCGGCGGCGCCACCCTTCGACACGGTCGATCTGGTGCTCGCTAGCCACGTCCATCGCGATCACTTCCAGGGGCCTCCGGCAAAGGCCTTCCTGGCCGCACGTCCGCAGGCCTTGCTGGCCTCTTCGCCGCAGGTGCTGGAAGCTCTCGGAGAGCCACCGCCGGGGGAGGGGCGGCTCCGTTCGGTGCTTCCGCAGCCGGGGGAGAGTGAGACCCTGCGGCGGGGTGGCATCGAGGTCGAGTTCCTGCGCCTCTCCCACGGTTCGGGACGCCACGCCCGGATCCAGAACCTCGGTCACATCATCCGCATCGGCGGGGTGAAGATTCTGCATATCGGTGACGCCTTCGACGATCCTGCGAACTTCGCTCCCTACGGCCTTGCCGAGCGCGACCTCGACCTGGTGCTGGTGCCCTACTGGTTCTACTGGTCGGCGAGCGGCCAGGAATGCTTGCGCCGCCACCTGCACGCCAAGGCTGTAGCGGCGGTGCACATTCCGCCGCAAGAGCTCGATGGAGTGCGTGCCGAACTGGCGAAGCGTTTCCCGGAGGTTCAAGTACCGGGACGGGCCCTCGAGCCGATCCGCCTCACCGCCGCCTCGGCGGCGGAGCCTCAGAACTGAACGTGGGCCTGGAAGAACAGCGGCAGATCGACCCGTCGTGAGACCAGGTCATCGGCCATTTCGGGAGTGATCTCGAACTGGCCGGCGCGCTCGCCGGTGGGGGTGACCAGCACGAGCTGGAAGGACTCGAGGTCCGAGTCCTCGGTGGCCTGCCGGAGGGCTGCCGCGGCCACTGCGATGGCCCGGAAGACCTGGGGCTCGGAGCTGGTGACGACTCGCGCCAAGAGGCTGCGGCGCCCGGTGCCCTCGAGAATCTCGACATCCTCGAGGCCCTGGCTCTGGAACAGCCCGACGATGGCGCTGGCGCGCTCGACATCGCCGTAGGGCCGCTGTGGAGCCGCTCGCAGGTCGGTGTGGCCGGAACGGGTCAGGGGCAGTCCGGTGGCGAGGTCGGTTCCCGGGGCATCGCCTTGGTTGCGGTCGAGGTTGGTCGACGACCGGCTGGCGATGAGGTCGGCGAGGGTCTTGCGGTCGACCTGCTGCTGCACCTCGTCCTTCTTCATCTCGCGCACTCGGCCACCCTCGAGGACCAGCGCCGTGCCGAGGTTCTGCTCGTTGGCGGTGCGGGTGCGCTCGACGTCGATCTCGCCGGCATCGAGAAAGGTTCGGGTGCCGTTGATGTAGGTGAAGTAGGCGGTGCCGTCGATCACCTCGTAGGCCTCGCGGGCTTCGATCTTGGAACCGTCCTTGAGATAGATGGTGTAGGCCGCGGCGGGGGCGGCGAGGAGCAGCGACAGAAGGGTCGGAACGAGGGCTTTCAGCAGACGATTCATGGCATTCTCCCGATCGAAGCTCTGCTATCATACCGCGACCTCGGCGGCCCCTTTCGGCGGCTCTTCGCGGCCGCGGCAGGGACGCGACGGGATCGCGTTTTCCGAGGCTCGTGGCGCTGCCGACGGCATCTTCCCGAGAACCAAGAATCCCCCAATTCGAAGCGAGCGACGACATGGAGACGGCCATGACCTCGGTGCCCCGCGAAGGTTTCCTGCTGCTCGAAGACGGCAAGCTCTTCCGTGGCACGGCGGTGGCCCCGGGGACCTGCTTCGGCGAGGTGGTTTTCAACACCTCGATGACCGGCTATCAGGAGATCCTCACGGATCCCTCCTACCGCGGCCAGATCGTCATCATGACCCAGCCTCACATGGGCAACTATGGCGTGCTGGAAGAGAGCTCCGAATCGCGCCGGCCGTGGGTCGAGGGCTTGCTGGTGCGGCGCATGACGGAGCGGCCGTCGGGCACCGCCAGCGATGAGTCCCTGCCGCAGTATCTGCGCCGCTGGCAAGTGCCGGCGCTGGAGGATCTCGATACTCGCGCGGTGGTGCGCCATCTGCGCCATCACGGCTCGTTGCGTGGCGTGGTGACCACCGAGCGCGACGATCTCGAGAGCCTCGCCGCCGAGCTCGCCGAGTTCCCCACCATGGAGGGCCGTGCCCTGGTCGACGAAGTGACCTGCTCGGAACCCTGGGAGTGGCCGGAGCCGCCGCCGCGCCAGCGCTGCCACCTGGCGGTCTACGATTTCGGGGTCAAGGCCAACATCCTGCGCTCGCTGGCGGAGCGCGGCGCCCGCCTGACCATCGTGCCGGCCCGCACGTCGGCCGAGAGCATCCTCGAGCTGGGCGTCGACGGCGTGGTGCTGTCGAACGGCCCCGGCGACCCGGAGCCCCTCACGGAGGTGGTCGAGAACATCCGGGCGCTGATCGCCTGCGACCTGCCGATCCTTGGCATCTGCCTCGGTCATCAGCTCCTCGGTCTGGCCCTCGGGGGCCGCACCTTCAAGCTCAAGTTCGGCCACCACGGCGGTAACCAGCCGGTGCACGACCAGCACAGCGGCCAGGTGGCGATCACTAGTCAGAACCACGGCTTCGCTCTCGATGCGGCCTCCCTGCCGCGCCAGGTCGAGGTCAGTCAGCGCAATCTCAACGACCAGACGGTCGAGGCCTTCCGGGTCGGCGACCGGCCGATTTACGCCGTGCAGTACCACCCGGAGGCGGCGCCCGGGCCGCACGATGCGAGCGAGCTCTTCGATCGCTTCTTGGCCCGGGTCGTGCGGTGACCTCGCCGGCGATCGCCAGCCCTGCGGAGCGCGACCGCCCGGGACTGCGAGGTCCCCTCAGTTGGGTGATCGCCTGGCGCTTTCTGCGCGGTCGCCGGAGCCGACTCCTCGACGGCACGGCGCGGGTGGCGCTGGCCGCCACCGCCCTCGGGGTTCTCGCTATGGTGATCGCCATGGCCCTGATGACCGGCTATCGCGAAGACCTGCGGCGCAAGCTGATCGAGGGCAACGCGCCGGTGATGGCGCAGTCGCTGATTCCCGGTGGCCAGGACTTGAGCCAGCAGCAGCGCACCGCCCTCGAGGCCATCCCCGGCGTGGTCGCCGTCGGACGCGTCGCCTTCGCCCAGGGAACCCTCTCGCTGCCCGGCAGCGGTAGCGACAGCCTCGAGGTCACCTTGCGCGGCGTGGAGCCCGGCGGGGGGCAGCTCGGAGCGTCCGCCGCCGACCTCGGTGTGGCCGCCGACGGCACCGCCGGCGCCGTCCTCGGCAGCGAGCTGGCGCGCCGTCTGGGGGTCTCCGTCGGCGACCAACTGCGCCTCGTCGTGCTCGGCTTCGAGGCCGGCCGGCCGCGTTTCCGCTACCGCAGCCTGCGGGTCAGCGACACCTTCACGGTGGGCTATGCCGAGTTCGATGCCGCCTGGGTGCTGGTGCATCGCGACCTGGTCGAGGACAGCAGCGGCGCCGGCGCCATGGGGCTCTACGAGCTCACCCTCGACGACCCGGATCGGCCGGCGGGGGTGGTCGAGAAGGCCGAGGAGATACTCGGTCCGGATTTTCTGGTCAGCGACTGGCGGTTGCTCAACCGCGACCTGTTCACCGCCCTCGAGGGCCAGCAGAGAGCCCTGTTCCTGATCCTCGGCCTGATCGTCCTGGTGTCGACGTTCAATGTCGCCTCGACGCTGGTCGTGCTGGTGCGGGACCGCATGCGCCAGCTCGGCGTCTTGGGGGCGATGGGACTGTCGCCGGCGAGCCTGCGCGCCATCTTCCTGACCTATGGCTCGGTCCTCGGTTTGGTCGGCGTGCTCCTCGGAGCGGGCCTCGGGACCCTGATCTGTTGGCTGCTGACGGAGTTCGAGCTGATCCGCTTCGATCCCGACGTCGCCGCCATCTACTTCATCACCTCGGTACCCTTTCGGGTCCGGCCGGCGGACCTGGCGGCGATCGTCGGCTTCGCCCTGGCGGTCAACTTGCTGGCCTGCGCCCTGCCCGCCTGGCGGGCGGCACGGGTCGACCCGGCGACCGCCCTACGCTACGAGTGAGCCATGAGCCCAGAACGAGCCTCGTCGGATCCTTCGTCCCATCGCGAGCCGCTGCTGGCGGCGGTGCTGCAGATGAACGCCAGCTCCGATGCCGCAGGCAACTGGCGGCAGGCGCGGGATCTGGTGGCGCGGGCGGCGGCCGCCGGCGCCCGGCGGGTGGCGACTCCCGAGAACACCAACTACCTCGGCCCCCACGAGGAGAAGGTGCGTCTCGCCGAGACCCTCGATGGACCGACCTGCGAGCGCTTCGGTGGTCTCGCTCGGCAGCATCACCTTCACCTCCTGCTGGGTTCGTTCAACGAGCGTTCGGCGGATCCACAGCGCTGCTACAACACCTCCGTTCTGTTCGGCCCGGACGGTTCGCAATTGGCGATCTACCGCAAGATCCATCTCTTCGATGTCGACCTCTCGGAGCAGGTTTCCTTTCAGGAGTCGCGCACCGTCGTCGCCGGAGAAGAACCGGTGGTGGCGGCGACGCCGTGGCTCGCTCTCGGTCTGTCGATTTGCTACGACCTGCGCTTTCCGGAGCTTTACCGCCGGCTGGTCGATGCCGGGGCCGAAGCCCTCGCCGTGCCGTCGGCCTTCACCCTCACCACCGGACGGGCGCATTGGTATCCCCTGCTGCGCGCCCGGGCGATCGAAAACCAGTGCTACGTGCTGGCGCCGGCGCAGCAGGGACGCCACGACGACCGCGGACTGCGCGAGAGCTTCGGCCACGCCATGATTATCGATCCTTGGGGTCAGGTGCTGGCGACGGTCGGCGAAGGCCCCGGTCTGGCCCTCGCCGAGATCGATCCGGCGCGGGTGCAGCGGCTGCGTCGCGCCATGCCGGTGACGGACCATCGCCGCCTTTGACCCGCAAATTCGATCCGGGATTCTGCCCGGTCTTTGCTAAAGTGCTCCTGTGACTTCCTCAACTGGATCAGAGGATCTGATCCTGGTGGTCGACGACGATCTCAGTCTTGGGAGCCTCGTCGCGCGTTGGGTGGAGCTGGAGGGATTCGAGCCTTTGCTCGCCGACAGCGGAGAGGCTTGCCTTGCCCAGTTGACCCGCTCGCTGCCGTCGGCACTGGTGCTCGACCTCAATATGCCGGGGATCGGGGGCATGGAGGTCCTGGAGCGGGTGCGCAAGAGCCATCCGCGACTGCCGGTGATCGTCCTGACGGCGGATCGCGATGTCGCCACCGTGGTCGAGGCGATGCGCCACGGTGCCTTCGACTTCCTCGCCAAGCCGATCGAGCGCACCAAGTTCGTCACCACCCTGGGCAATGCCGTCGAGCGTTATCGCATGGCGGTGCGCTTGCGCCAGCTCGAGCGCGAGGTCGAGGGTCGCGGTCAGGGCGACATCATCGGCCAGTCGCCGGCCATGAAGCGGCTGTTCCGTCAGCTCGGACGCCTCGCCGGGAGCGATGTCACGGTCCTGATCCAAGGCGAGAGCGGCACCGGCAAGGAGCTCATCGCGCGCTCCATCCATCGCGAGAGCGAGCGCCGCGATGGCCCCTTCGTGGCCCTCAACTGTGCGGCCATTCCGGACAGTCTGCAGGAATCCGAGCTCTTCGGACACGAGAAGGGCGCCTTCACCGGTGCCGAGAAGCGCCGTCTCGGCCGCTTCGAAGAGGCCGATGGCGGCACCCTGTTTCTCGATGAGGTGGCCGAGCTCTCCCTGTCGCTGCAGGCCAAGCTGCTGCGCGCTCTGCAGGAAAGGACCTTCCGGAGGGTCGGCGGCTCGACCGACGTGGTCTCCGATTTTCGCCTGGTGGCGGCGACCCATCGTGACCTGAGGGGCCAGGTCGAGGCCGACGCCTTCCGCGAGGATCTCTACTTCCGTATCGCCGTTTTCGAGCTCGCCGTACCGCCGCTGCGCGAGCGCGAGGGCGACCTGCCCCTGCTGGTGGAACGGCTGCTCGCCAAGATCGCTCCGCAGCGGTCCCTGAGCTGTTCTCCGGACACTCTGGCGCTGCTCGCCGAGCAGCCCTGGCCGGGCAACGTGCGAGAGCTCGAAAATGCCCTGCACCACGCTACGGTGGTCTGCGAAGACGACCTCATCACGCCCTCCGACCTCCCGACGCGACTGGATCGTCCGGCGGCGGTGTCGCGGCCTGAGCCCACCGCTCCTGCCGAATCCATCCACGAGGGCCTGAGCCTCGAAGAGATCGAGCGCCGCGCGATCCAGGCTTCCTTGGGTGCCAACGAAGGCAACCTCTCAGAGGTCTGTCGCCAGCTCGGCATCGGTCGCACCACCCTCTATCGCAAGCTCAAGAAATATGGTCTCCGCTGACCCCGTCGATCGCCAGGCCGATCCCAATCCGGTGGTTCGGCTGAGTCGTGATGGCGAGATCCTCTATGCCAATCGGGCCAGCGGTCCGATCCTGGCGGCCTGGGGTTCCGGGGTCGGCGGTCGGCTCCCGGAGAGCTGGCGGCGACGCTTTCAGCAGGTGCTGCTGGGGGACGACCTCGGTCCCCTCGAGCTCGAGGCCGATGGTCGCTGCTTCGAGCTCGCCATCGCCCCACCGGACGGCGAGGGCTGCTCCGCCCTCTTCGGTCGTGACATCACCGAGCGGCGCCTCGCCGAGCGGATCTCGCGGCAGTACGAGTTCATCGTCAACTCGTCGCCGGACCTGATGAGCTTCATCGGAACCCACTTCGTCTACCGGGCGGTGAGCGACTCCTACTGTGCCGGACACGGTCGCGATCGCAGCGGCCTGGTGGGACGAACCGTCGCCGAGGTGTGGGGCCAGCGGCAGTTCGAGGAGGTCCTGCGGCGGCCTCTCGAACAGGCTTTGGCGGGCGAGCAGGTGCGCTACCGCGCCTGGTTGACCTTGGCCGGTAGCGGCCGCCGTCACTTCGAGGTGATCAACTCACCCTACCGGGCGGACGGGGTGCGGGTGAGTCACGTCGCGGCGGTGGCGCGCGACATCACCGAGACCAAGCTCATCGAGCAGCGCCTCGAGGAAAGCGAGCGCCGCAATCGCCATATCGTCGAGCACAGTCAGGGGCTGATCTGCACTCACGACCTCGACGGGCGCCTGCTGTCCGTCAACCCGGCGGCGGCGGCCGCCCTCGGCTACCTGCCGGAGGACCTGCGGGGCGTGCCGCTGGCGGAGCTGTTGGCGCCGCGGGTGCGCGACCAGATGGCCTCTTATCTCCAGATGCTGCGGGACGAGGGGGTGGCGCAAGGCATCATGCGGGTACTGACCCGCTTTGGCGAGGAGCGCGAATGGGCCTACTCCAACTCCCACTGGGAAGAGTCCGGCAGGCCGCCCTACGTCCTCGGCCATGCTCTCGACGTCACCGAGCGGCGCCAGGCACGCCGTGAGCTGGTCGAAGCTCGCCGCCTGGCGGAGACCGCCAACGAGGCCAAGGGCCAGTTTCTGGCGGCGGTCAGCCACGAGGTCCGCTCGCCTCTCAACGTCATCCTGGGGATGACCGAGCTGGCCCTCGGTACGGAGGTCTCGGACGAGCAGCGCGAGTTCCTTTCCCTGATCGCGGTCAACGCCCAGGCGGTTCTGCGTTTGATCAAGGAGCTGCTGCAGTTCTCTCGCATCGAGGCCGGCGAGCTCGAGTTCGAGGAATTGCCCTTCGAGCCGGCGAAGGTGGTTCGAGAGGTGATCGAAAGCCTGACCCCGGAGGCTCGCAAGAAGAATCTCGATCTGGCCTGCGAGATCGCTCCCGGCATCGAGGCGACCCTCGTCGGGGAGCCGGCACACCTGCGTCAGGTGCTGGTCAACCTGGTCAACAACGGCATCAAGTTCACCTCCCGGGGCAGGGTGTCGGTGGCCCTGAGACCGACGACGGCGCAGGCTCCCGGCGAGCTCGGACTGCACTTCGCGGTCGCCGACACCGGAGTCGGTATCGCGCGCCGAGATCTGCGCCGAATCTTCGATCGCTTCGTGCGCGGTGGCTCCGGCGAGCAGGAGGGAACTGGCCTCGGTCTCAGCATCGCCCGCACCCTGGTCGAGATGATGGGAGGGCGCATCTGGGTCGAGAGTCAGCCGGGGAGCGGGAGCCGATTTCACTTCGAGCTCAGCTTCCAACGCTTCGTGCCGCCCCGCGAGGAAGCGGATGATCGGCCCCTCCGCCGCTTCGCCCAGGGACGCGTGCTGCTGGTCGAGGACCATCCGGCGGTCGGTGAGCTGGCGCGGCGTCACCTGAGCTCGGCCGGTCTCGAGGTGGAATGGGAGCGCCGCGGCGATGTCGCCCTGCGGCGGGCGACCGCCGAGGTCTTCGACCTGGTTCTGATGGATCTCGAGGTTCCCGGCCTCGCCGGCCTCGAGGCGGCGCGCGTTCTACGGCAACGGGAGCAGCGGGCCGGGAGGCCTCCGGTGCCCATTCTGGCGCTCACCGGCCACGGTGGCGAGGCGATCGCCGCGCAATGCAAGGAGGCTGGCATGAACGACGTGCTGGTCAAACCCTTTGACCGCCACCGGTTGATCGACCGGGTGGCAAGCGTCATCGATCGTCGTCCCGCGATTTTGGTGGTCGACGAGTCTTCGGCCTTGCGGGATCTCTATTCGCTCTATCTCGGCGACCTCACCGGACGCTTCCGGATCGTTCCCCACGACGACCCCGACGAAGCCTGGCGACATGCCTGCGGCGGTAGCGTCGCTCTGGCCCTCCTCGACCTGGAGATGGCGGAGCCCGGCGGCGTTGCCCTGGTGCGGCGTCTGCGCAACGATCCACGGACCGCCGATCTCGCCATCCTGGGGGTGATCGATCCGGAGGATGCGCGCGCCGGCGAGGTCGGCTGCAACCTCTGCCTCAACAAGCCGATGGGGGAGGAGGCGCTGATGACGGCGGTACACCGAGTGCTGACCGGCCCGCCGCCGATGTCGCTGCCGCAGGACGATCCCGAGATCCGCGCCATGCTGCCGGAGTTCCTGGCGCGCTGCCAGCACGACTACGAACAGCTTCAGCAGGCGGTGAAGGCGCGCGATCTGGCACCCATCCGTGCCATCGGCCATGCCCTCAAGGGTAGCGGTGGGTCCTTCGGTATACCGGAGATCAGCGCCATCGGGGCAGACCTCGAGCAGGCCGCCCGTCGCCACCGCTGGCCGGTCATCGCCAGTGCCCTGCGGCGCTTCGAAGGGCTGCTGCTCAACCACGGCTACGGCCAAGAGTAGCCGCTAATAGGCGTTGGTCTGGCGAATGCCGTGGCGCAGGGTCATCCAGAGAATCTTGAGGTCCAGCATCAGGGACCAATTCTCGATGTAGTAGAGGTCGTACTGGAGGCGCTTCTTGATCGAGGTATTGCCGCGCCAGCCGTGGACCTGAGCCCAGCCGGTGATGCCCGCCTTGACCCGGTGACGCACCATGTACTGCGGCAGCTTGTGCTTGAACTCGTGCACGAAGGCGGGCCGCTCCGGGCGCGGTCCGATCAGCGACATGTCGCCGGTCAGGACGTTCCAAAGCTGAGGCAGCTCATCGATCGACCAGCGGCGAATGAACTCGCCGATGCGGGTCCGCCGGGGATCGTCGCGCACCGCCCAAACCGGGCCGCTCGAGGCTTCGGCATTCACTCGCATGGAGCGCAGCTTCAAAATCATGAATGACTTGCCGTCGAGGCCCATGCGCTCCTGGCGGTAGAAGATCGGACCGTGATCTTCGATCCAGATGGCGAGGGCGACGAGCGGCAGCAGGGGCAGCAGGAGGGCCATGCCGACGAGGGCGATGGCGATGTCCATGGCGCGCTTGACCAGGCTGCTGAAGCCCTGCAGCGGCACCTGCGACAGATTGATGACCGGGGTGCCGTCGACATCCTCGAGGGTGGCGTTGAGGGTGGCGTACTGCAAAATGTCCGGAACCAACCGCACCTCGACACACTCCCGCCCGATGCGCTGTAGCACCCGCATCATCTTGCGGTGGGCTTCCAGGGGGAGGGCCACGAAGACCTGGTCGACGGCGTTGGCGGCGAGCACCTCGTCGATCTCACGCAGATTGCCGAGCACTGGGATTTCGTCGATCTTGCGTCCGGCCTTGCCAGGGTCGTCGTCGAGGAAGCCGATGACCTCGAAGCCGAGCTCGCGGTGGGCGAGCAGCTTGGTGGTGATCTCGCGACCGAGGGCGCCGGCACCGACCACCAGGATGCGCTGCAGGTTGTGACCGCGCAGGCGCAGGCGCCGCAGCGAAGAGCGCAGCAGCATGCGGGCGCCGGAGACCAGCACCAGGTCGACCAGGGCGAACAGCGCGATGAAGGCGCGGCTGAAGGTGAAGTACTCGACGCTCTCGGGGCCGACCGTCGGTCGGTACCAGGTGATCAACACCGAGAGCAACACCGTGCCGACCAGCACCGCCATGGCGAGGGTCAAGATCTCGTCTACTCGGCTGCGGCCGCGCCGTACCTGGTAGAGGCCGTGGAAATAGAAGGCCACCGGCCAGACCACTGCGATGAACGGCAGCAGCATCAAGTAGGGCCCGAAGGCCGGCGCAGTCTTGGTCAGCGGGACGATCTGGGCTTCGAAGCGCAGCGCCCAGGCGGCGAAGAAGGCCGCCATCGTCGCGACCAGGTCGGTCGCCAGATACAGAGCCGCTGTCGTGCGATGTCGCTTTCGGATCAAGGAGCTTTCTCCCACCGGGCGGAGAGCAGGGCCTCGCATGAGGAGGCGAAACGATCGACAAAAACGACAGTGGAAAAGGCCTCCGCCCGGGCGCGAAGGTTCAATGTATTGAACCTGATCCGACTCGACTTGTCAATCGCCGCGGCGAGGGCCTCGGCATCGTCCGGGGGCTCGTAAAGAACCCCGTGAACACCGTTCTCGACGATGTCGAGAACCCCACCGCGACCGAGCGCGACCACCGGTGTGCCGCAGGCCAGGGCCTCGACCGGAGCGATGCCGAAGTCCTCGATTCCCGGCTGCACCAGGCAGCGGGCGCCCTGTAGCTTGGCGCGCAGGGTCTCCGCCGGTACGCGACCCAGAAAGCGGGTGTTGGACCCGGCGAGGGTGCGCAGGCGATCGAGCTCCGGACCGGTTCCGATGATCTCGAGATCGAGACCGAGGCGCTGGCAGGCGGTGATCGCCAGGTCGACCCGTTTGTAGGGCGCCAGGGCGGTGACCACCAGGGCATAGGGCCGCTCGCCGGGAGCTTCCGGTGGCAGGCGGTAGAAGTCGACGTCGACCGGCGGGTGCAGGATCTCGGCCTCGCGGCCGTAGTAGCGCCGGATGCGCCGGGCGACGAAGGTCGAGTTGGCGAAGTAGGCGTCGACGCGCGGTGCCGAGGCCACGTCCCAGGTCCGCAGGCGGGTCAAGGCCAGGCCCCGCAGCCGGGCGGTCAATCCCCGGCGGCGCGGAAAGTAGGCATGCTCCTGGTCCCAGGCGTAGCGCATCGGGGTGTGGCAGTAGCACAGGTGGAGGGCGTCCGGAGCCGGCACGATGCCCTTGGCGACGCAGTGGCTCGAGCTGATCACCAGATCGTAGGGCGCCAGGTCGAGATCCTCGATGGCGGCCGGAAACAGCGGCAGGAAGCGCCGGTAGTGGCGCCGCAGGCCCGGCGCTCGCTGCAGGAAGCTGGTGTGGATGGGGTGGCTCTCGAGGGCCTCGGAGACGCTTCCCGGGAAGTGGAACAGGGTGTAGATGGGGGCTTCCGGAAAGAGCGCGGCGAGGGCTTCGAGGACCTTTTCGCCGCCGCGCATGCCGGTCAGCCAGTCGTGCACCAGGGCGACCCGCGCGGGCGCTCCCGAGACCGCCGCTGGCGCGCGGTCGGAGCTCGCCGAGGCGGCCGCTGCCGGCGGTGGCGTCGAGGAGGGGGTTCGGCTCATGGGCGGCCGGAGCGCCGGCCGCGGCCGTTCTCGATCGCCTGCCGGTAGAGGTCGAGGGTGAGCTCGGCGGTGCGCTTCCAGTGAAAGTCGTCGGCCCTTCGCTGACCGAGCTTGGCGAGGGCTTCGCGGTGCTCCTGGTCGGACATGCAGCGGGCGATGGCGCGGGCCATGGCTTCGACGTCGAGGGGGTCGACGAGGTGGCCGTAACCTTCGGCGATCTCCTTGAGGGAGGAGGTGTTCGAAGTCACGATGGCGACACCGGAGGCCATCGCCTCGACCACCGGCAGGCCGAAGCCTTCGTAAAGGGTGGGGTAGACGAACAGTGCCGCCCCTTGGTAGATCGCCGGCAAGGCCTCCGCCGCGACGTGGCCGAGGAGATGGACGCTGTCGGCGATTCCGAGGCTCTCGGCCCGCTGGCGGAGCTTGAACTCGGCCCCGGAGCGATCGCCGACGCACACCAGCGGGGCATCGAAATCGTGGATTCGGCGCGCCCGGGCGTAGGCCTGGACGACGTTGTCGAGGTTCTTGTGCTTCTTGGCCGCGTTGCCGACGAAGAGGACGTAGGGTTGCTTGATCTCGAGGGCGCGGAGGGCGACTTCGAGCTCCTCGCTGCCGAGGTGCTGGCGGAAGGTGTCATCGACCCCGTTGTAGATGACGTGGATCTTCTCGCCGCCGACATCGAAATAGCTCATCAGATCGGCGCGGGTATTGCGCGACACGGCGATGATGGCGTCGCCGCGGGAGAGGCTGCGCCGAATCATCCGCTGGGCGTAGAGGAAGGCCAGCCGGCTGGGCAGGAACTCCGGGTAGAGCAAGTGGATGATGTCGTGGATGGTGACTACCACCTTGCAGGGCACCACCGCCGGCAACACGTAGTGGGTGGCGTGGAACAGATCGAGGTCGAGGCGGAAGAGGCGCCAGGAAAGGGCCACCAGCTCGCGCAGCGAGTAGACCGGCGAGCGCTCCTGCACGACCTGGAAGTTCTCCGGCAGGTCGGCGAGGGCGTCGCGCCCCTGGGCGGTGCGGGTGAGCAGCAGGTAGCGGTTCTCGTCGTCGATCTCGGCGAGGCCGAAGATCAGGTTGCGAATGTAGGTGCCGATGCCGAAATCGTGCACCTTTCGCGCGTCGATGGCGATGGTGTAGGGCAAGGCTGATTCAGTCCGCGCCCGCGGTGTCCGAGGGCAGATTGGCGGCGGTGGAGAAGGTCATCACGGAGCAGTTGCCGTCCGAGCCGTCATTCTAGCGCTTCGCGGAAGATCTCCTCCATCGCTTGGGCCGCCTTTTCCCAGGTGAAGCCGCGGGAGCGTTCGAGACCGGCCCGTCCGAGGGCGGTAGCCGCTTCCGGGGCGGCCAATAGCTCGCCGAGGGCGCGGTAGAGGCCGTCGCCGTCGTCGGGATCGAAGCGGCGGCCGGCATCGCCCACCACCTCCGGCAGGCTCGAGCGGTTCGCCACCACCACCGGCACGGCGCAGGCCATGGCCTCGAGGGGCGGCAGGCCGAAGCCTTCGTAGAGGGAGGGGTAGACGAACACGGTGGCCGCCTGGAAGAGCTCGATGAGGCGCTGGCGGGACACCCGGCCGAGCAGAAAGACGCCTTCATCGCGCAGCCTTTCGAGGCGGGCGACGAGGTCGCGGCTGCCCCAACCGTAGCCACCGGCGATCACCAGGGGAGGACAGTCGGGGTTCTCGTGCCGCAGCCGCTGCCAGGCGTCGAGCAGGGCGCCGAGGTTCTTGCGCGGCTCGAGGGTGCCGGCGGCGAAGAGATAGCCCTCGGGGGCGCCGAGCTCCCGGCGGATGGCGGCGACCTGCGCCGGCGAGGCCGGGCGAAACGCCGCGTCGACGCCTTCCGGCACCACCCGCAGACGCTCGCTGCTCGCCGGGTCGAAGGCGGCGAGGTCGTCCGCCGCCGACCGCGAGGGCGTCACGATGCGGCGGGCACGGCGCAGCGAAGGGCGCAGGAAGGGCTTGAGGCTCCAGCGCACCTTCCAGTGATGGGCTTCGGGAAACAGGAAGGCGGTCATGTCGTGGACCGTGACCACCGCCGGTACCGGGGTGCGCAGCGGCAGGGTGAAGAGCGGTGACCAGAAAAGGTCGATGTCGCCCCGGGCCAGCCGCCGCGGTAGCCGAAGCTGCTGCCAGAGGACGCCCAGAGGAGCCGGTTGGTGCTCGACCCGCACGCCGTAGTCCGCCAGCTCGGCGAGATTGCTCGGCGGCCGGTGAGCGAGGCCGAGGAGCGCGAAGTTGTCGCGGCCGCCGAGGGCCCGCAGGAGCTCGGTGGTGTAGATCCCGATGCCGGTCGGTTCTCGCACCACGGCCCGCAGGTCGACGGCGACGGTTGGGCGAGATCTCATGGCGCGGCGTCCTTCGGGCGCTGCGCCTCGGCAGTCACGGCGAAGACCCGGGCGTGCTCTTCCGCCGAGCGCTGCCAGGTGAACTCTCGGCTGCGTCGCAGGGCGCGCTCGGCGAGGTCGCGGCGGAGCGCCTCGTTCTGCACCAGCTCTTGAATCGCCTGGCGCCAGGCTGCGACGTCTTCCGTTCCGAGGTAGCGGGCGGCGTCGGCGGCGACCTCGCGAAAGACCGGAATGTCCGACAAGAGAAGTGCCTTGCCGGCGGCCATCGCCTCCACCGCTGGCAGGCCGAAGCCCTCGTAGAGGGAGGGCAGGGCGACGGCCGTCGCGCCCTCGTAAAGGGCCGCCAGCTCGCCTTCCTCGACGTACCCGAAGTGGTGTAGCCAGCCCTCCTCGACGCCGGCTTCCACCTGCGGCCGAAGCTCCTCCGTGCCCCAGCCGAAGCGGCCGGCGAGGACCAGCGGCAGGGTGCCCTGACGGCAGGCGGCGAGCAGCGTCGAGAGGTTCTTGCGCGGCTCGAGGGTGCCGACCGACAGCAGGTAGCGGGGCGGCGTGCCCGCCGGGCGCCGGGTGGCGCTGGCGCGGTGGCCGAGGCCGTGGTGGATCGCTTCGACCCGCAGCGGGTCGAACCAGCCGGCGTCGGCGATGTCCTGGCGCACCGCATGGCTGGGCGTGATGACGCGCTGCGCCTGGCGCAGGGTGAGGGCGAGGGAGGCGGCGAGGGCGTTGCGGGTGTCCGGCCGAACCGCCCAGGGCAGGCGATGCAGGCTGAGGTCGTGGACGGTGACCACGCGGGCGCCGGGCGCCCGCTCGAACTTCGGGGCGAGCAGGAAGTTGGGACCGAAGAGCACCCGGTTGCGGTCCGCCGCCAGCAAACGGGCCTCGCGGCGGCGCAGCCAGCGGAAGAGCAGCGAGCGCGGCAGCAGGAGGTCGTCCGGCACCTCGTAGGTCACCCACTCGAGGGCCGGTCCTGTCGGGATCTCGACCTCTGGGGGCGGCACTTCCGGCCCGCGGGGTAGCGCCGCGCCGTAGAGGCGCAACCGCAGATCGTCGCGCGACGCCAGGGCCTGGAGAACTTCGTAGAGGTACCAGCCGATGCCGGTGAGGGGCTCCCAGAAGGCGGCGATGTCGACCCCGACGGTGAGCCGGGTCTCGCGGCGCCGGCGCTGGCTGGCGGCGCGGATCGACCTCCGCCACTGCCAGGTGCGGCGCCAGCGCGCCGGCCCCAACCGATGGGCCAGCCGCCGACCGAGTCGGACGGCCCACACCAGGGGCGGAATCTTCTTGAGCAGGGAGCGCATGGTCGGGGGGCTGGAGATCGGTATGATACCCGCGCCTTCAGCGCCTTTCGACCGCCGCGCGGTCGCCCCGGGCCACGCCACGCCATGAGATCCCTACGACCGCTCCACGCCGCCTGCCTGGCCGTTCTCCTGTTGGGACTGTCGGCAACCCTCTACAAGATCCACTTTCCGCCCGGGCCGGTGGCCGACGAAGCCGCCTACCTGATGATCACCCAGAGCCTGTGGCACGACCACGATCTGACCTACGATCATCGCGATCTGCGGCGCTCCTACCGGATCTGGGATCAAGGCCCCTACGGCCTGATCCTGTTCACCGACGACGGCGGCGAAACGATGTACTTCGGCAAGCCTTTGGCCTACTCGGCGGCGGCGGTGCCGTTCTATGCGGTCTTCGGTCCCCAGGGCTTGGTGATCCTCAACATGGCGCTGTATCTGGCGATGCTCGCCATCGCCCTGGCCCTGGTGCGCCGGGAGGCGCCGGAGGGAGCCGCCGTCGGCCTGTGGGTCGGTGGTTTCTTCTTTGCGTCGGCCGGTCTGGTCTATGTCTTTTGGATGCAGCCGGAAGTGTTCAACATGGCCTGCGTCTTTCTGCCCCTGGCCCTCGGCTGGAGCCTGCGGCAGCTCCCCAGCCTCGGGCGTCGGCACCTGCTCGCCCTGGTCGCCGCCGGAGCTTTGCTGGCGGCGGCTTTCGTCTCCAAGGAGCCCCTGATTCTGCTCGGGGCGCCGCTCGGCATCGATTTGCTCTGGCGGCGGCGTTTTCGCGGCCTGGCGGCCCTTGCCCTCGGCGCGGCCCTCGGCGCCGGCCTGTTGATCGGTCTGCAGTGGAAGCTCAGCGATCACTGGAGTCCCTACCGCGACGTGCAGCGGCGCTCCTTCGAGGCGACCTTCCCTTTGGAGGTCGAAGAAGACCTGTGGAGCCTCTACAAGGGCACCAGCTTCGGCTCCTGGTCCGGCGTTCGGCCGAGCTCCACCCTGCCGGTGCTGGCGCGCAACGCGGTCTACTTCCTGATCGGTCGCCACACCGGCCTGCTGCCTTACTTCCCCTTCGGCCTGGCCTGCCTGGTGATGTTCTGCTTCGCCCCCCGCAATCGCTACCGTTGGCTGGTGCTGCTCTCGGTGGTCGCCTACTGCGGCCTCTTGTTCCTGCTGCGGCCGGGCAACTACCACGGCGGGGCAGGCTTCATCGGCAATCGCTACTTCGCCTCCATCTATCCGGTCTTGCTGCTCGTCGCCGGGCCGCTGCGCGCCCGCCGGGCGCTGTGGCTGCCGTTCGCCGCCGCCGGTCTGTGGACGGCGTCCGTGGTCGCCGTTCCGGTGATGCAGATCGCTCCCGAGTTCACCCTCCAGACCCACGTCCGCTCGCGGCCCTTTCAGGCCCTGCCCCTCGAGCTGACGCTGCTGCCGAGTGGTCGTATCCCGGGCTACTGGCAGCGCAACTGGGGACAGGGAACCTGGGTTCTGCGGCGCGACAACTTCTTCGCTCAGGAGAAGCACCCGGAGGGCATCTGGGTGCGAGGCGATTCCAAAACGGAGGTGGTAGTGGTGTCCCAGGAACCGCTCGAGGCGCTGCGCTTCAAGGTCATCTCGCCATTGCCGGAGAACGTTCTCACTCTCGATTCGGGCAGCCATCGTCAGGTGATTCGCTTCGACAGCGAGGCCAAGCGCCAAGGCGTGCCGGTGGAGTTGCCGGTCAAGCCGGTGGCGCGCAACCTCGGCTTCTATCCGGCCGGTCCACCAGACTACTACTACCGCTTCACCCTCGAGACCACCGACGGCTGGGTGCCGGCGCGGATGGCGCCGGGCAAGAGCCGGGACATGCGGTACCTGAGCGTCTTCCTGAGCTTTTCCGGAGACGCTCCATGAGCGACCGGGAGCGCCAGGAGGTCGCCGAGGTCTTCGAGCGCGTCAAGGCCGGCATCCGAATGCGCCAGGGCGAGCTCGCCAGCCTCGGCGAAGGCCGCGAGGAGGCCCGCCTGCAGCTCGCCGAGCTGCGCCGGCGGGAGTTCGTCGACGAACCCATGCCGATCTCGCCCCGGCCCTTCCTCGGTCGGCCCCTGATCTTCCTGCGCAAGGCCTTTTTTCACCTCTTCGGCAAGTGGTTCGCGCGCCCGGTCCTCGAGCAGCAGAACGGCTTCAATCGCGTTGCCGGGCAGCTACTCGACGAGCTGACCAGCTCGCAGGAGCGGCTGGCGGAGTCCCTCGACAGCCTCGACAAGCGCTTGCGAGCCCTCGAAGAGCGCCTCGCCGAGGACGAGCCGGAGCGATGAGCCAGCGCATTCTGGTGTGCAACAGCCAGATGCCCTTCCTCCACGGTGGGGCCGAAATTCTCGCCGACAGCCTGAGCGACGAGCTGCGTGTGCGCGGCTTCGAGGTCGACCAGGTGCGCTTGCCTTTCAGCATGGCGAGTCGGCGGGCGTTGCTCGAGAGCGCCCTCGCCTGGCGCCTGCTGGACGTCACCAAGGTCGAGGGTCGGCCCGTCGACCGGGTCATCTGCACCCGCTTTCCGTCCTACCTGGTGCGCCACCCGCGCAAGGTGGTCTGGCTGGTGCACCAGCTACGCCAGGTCTACGATTTGCGGGGCACCAGCTACAGCGACATCGACAGCGATCCCCGGGATCCACGGTTGGTGGAGATGGTGCAGACGATGGACCGGCGCAGCCTCGCCGAAGCTCGGCGGTTCACCATTTCGCGCAATGTCGCCGGCCGCCTGGAGAGCTTCCTCGGTCTGTCCGCCGACTGCCTCTACCCGCCCTCGAAGCTGGCGCCGGAGCTCGCCGGCGGCGACCACGAGCTCGGTGACTACGTGCTCAGCGCCGGCCGGCTGGTCGAGCCGAAGCGCTTCGATCTGCTGATCCGCGCCCTGCCCCAGGCTCCTGGTGTGCGCGCCGTGATCGCCGGTCGCGGCCCCGAGCGGGAATCCTTGCTGGCCCTGGCCGATCGCCTCGGCGTCGCCGACCGGGTGGAGCTGCCGGGGTGGGTTTCGGACGATGATCTGGTGCGCCTCTACCGCGGCGCTATGGCGGTGTTCTATGCCCCCTACGATGAAGACTACGGCTACGTCACGGTGGAAGCCTTCAAGGCCGGCAAGGCGATGCTCACCACTCCCGATGCCGGCGGCGTGCTCGAGTTCGTGGTCGACGGCGAAAACGGCTACGTCTGTGCCCCCGAGGTCCTCGGTGCGCGCCTGCGGTCCCTGGACCAAGATCGTGCCCTCGCCCGGCGCCTCGGGGCCAACGGCCGGAGCACCGTCGCCGAGATCGATTGGGATCACGTTATCGCCCGCTTGACCGAGTAGCGATGCGCGTCGCCTATCTCAGCCCGCTGCCACCGCGTCCCTCCGGGATCGCCGACTACAGCGCCGAGCTCCTACCGGAGCTCGCCCGGCGCTGGGCCGTCGACGTCTACACCGAGGCCGATTACCGACCGGCGGCGCCCTGGGAGGAGGCTCCCTCGGTGGCGGAATTTCGGCGGCGGGCGGGCGACTACGATGCAGTCGTCTATCAGATCGGCAACCACCCGCATTTCCACGGCGCGCTCTACGACTGCGCCCTCGAGATACCCGGGACGGTGGTGCTGCACGAGGTGGTGTTGCACCACATGGTGCGGGAACGCACCGTCGTGGCCGGAAACATCGCGGCCTATCTCGAAACCCTGCGCTACTGCTGCGGCCCGACGGGCTACCGCCTCGGCCGGCGGATGGTGACCAGCGGGCTGCCGGTGGATCCCTTTCGCTACCCCCTCTTCGAGCGTCTGGTCGATCGCTCCCGGGGGGTGATCGTGCACAGCGAGGCGGCGCGCCGACGAATCCTCGCCAGCCGTCCGGCGGCGGCGGTGGAGGTGGTGCGGCAGCACTTCCACCTGCGCCCTGAGGAGACCGCAGGGGAAGCCGGTGGGAAGGCCGGCGCACGCCAGCAGCTAGACCTCGATCCCGACACACTGGTGGTGGCGACCTTTGGCTTCCTGTCTCGACCGAAGCGCATCGAGATCTGTCTGCGGGCGTTTCAACGGCTCCGTCGAGCCCACCCCGAGGCGCTTTTCGTGCTCGCCGGCGATGCCGATCCCCAGCTCGATCTCGACCGCCTGCTGGCCGGCGAGCTCGGCTGTGGCGTGCGCTGGCTCGGACGAACGCCGATGGCCGACTTCCAGCGCTGGATGCGGGCCGCCGACATCGCCCTCAACCTACGCCACCCCACCGCCGGCGAAACCTCGGCGGCCCTGATGCGACTGCTGGCCCTCGGCAAAGCGGTGGTGGTGAGCGATGGTGGCTCCTTCGCCGAGATCCCCGAAGGATGCTGCTTCAAGGTCGAACCGGGCGCCGGCGAGGTAGAGCTGATCGCCCGCGCCCTGGTCTTGCTGGCCGCGGACCGCGACCTGCGCCGGCGGCTGGGGCGCAACGCCCGGCGCTACATGGCGGAAGCTCACACGGTGGGTCATGCCGCCGACGCCTACGGCACCGCCCTCGAGCGCTTTGGGTCGCGGCCGGCGGCACCCTTCCGGCCGCGTCCCCCGTTGCTCTCCTATCCGGTCGCGGATCTCGACAGCGAGTGGTTCGAGCGCATCGGTCGACACCTCGCCGACCTCGGGATCGAGGAGGGGCAGGAGGATCTGATCGCCGGCGTCTGCGAGCATCTGGTGGAGCTCGGGGCGCGGGCCGAGCCGGAAGTCGGGGAAGATTGACAGGCCTCCGACCGATGGCGTAGGCTCCGCCTTCCGCCTCGGGGGATCTCGAAGTGAAGATACGCCTCGAAGAAGCCAGCAACGAGCCTGTCACGTGGGAAACCGCTGTCGATATTCCGGCAGCTTCTCTCGGACGCTCCGAGCTCTTGTCCCTCGAGCCGGTGATCTGGCGGGGGCGGGTGTTTGCGGTCGAGGGAGGATTCTTGCTGCGAGCTCGCCTCGAAACCTCCCAAGGCCTGCAATGTGATCGCTGTCTCACGACCTTCGATCACGAGCTGATCAGCGACATCGAGCTGATGGTGGTGGCGCAGGACGAAGAGCCGGATCTCGAAGTAGAGCTCAGGGCCGATGATCTCGGGCTGCTGTATGTCGAAGGTGAGTTCTTGGACACCCAGCCGCTGATGCTCGAGCACCTTCAGCTCGGGGTGCCGATGAAACCGATTTGCCGTTCCGAATGCCAGGGCCTTTGTGCCGGCTGCGGGGCGGATTTGAACGACGGGAGCTGTTCCTGCGAGGGGTCTTCGCCCGACCCTCGTTGGGCGGCCCTCGGGGAGCTCAAGGGACGCCTTCCGGAAGGCTGACCTGCTGGCTCCAGTCACAAGCGAGGCGGTGGTACCGCCGCCGACGAGGTTGAAGAAATGGCCAATCCGAAGCGACGTACGTCCAAGGCCCGCCGGAATCGCCGCCGGGCTCACGATGCGCTGGTCCGACCGGGCTCGTCCCTCTGCCCCGATTGCGGCGAGGTGAAGCGTCCGCACCGCGTCTGCCTGTCCTGCGGAACCTACCGCGGCCGCGACATCATCGAGCCCAAGGACGCCCTCTGATTCTGGGCGAGGGTGGAGCCGGCTCGCCGCCATGGGGTGGCGGCGGCTCCTGCTCTTGACGAGTTGACCGTACCGGCGGTGATGGCGCGGTCGCCGCCGCCCTGCAGGAACCTCTAATATTCGGCCCAACCAATGCGGCTCCCCGTCGGGGATCACCGCGGTTCAGTGCCATGTGGATCGCCGTCGATGCCATGGGAGGAGATCACGCACCGCGGGCAGTAGTGCGCGGTGCGTTCCGGGCGGCGCGCGAAGATCGCACTTCCATCTACCTGGTGGGTGAGGAATCGGTGCTGCGGCAAGAGCTCTCGAGCCTCGGCCCCGGCGCCGGCAATCGCCTCGAGATCGTCCATGCAGACCAGGTCGTCGGCATGGACGAACCGGCGATCTCGCCGATCCGCAAGAAACGCCGTTCCTCGATTCGCCGCTGTGGCGAGCTGGTGCGGGAAGGCCGAGCCCAGGGCATGGTCTCCGCCGGCAACACCGGCGCCGCGATGATCGTCGCCAAAATGGTCATCGGCACGGTCCGCGGCGTCGATCGTCCGGCGTTGGCGGCGATTCTTCCCAACGGCACCGGGCGAACGGTGCTCCTCGACGTCGGAGCCAACGTCGACACCCGGCCCGGTCACCTGCGTCAGTTCGCCGTGATGGGCCACTTCTATGCCCAAGAGTTGATCGGCACGCGGGCTCCCAAGGTCGGGCTGCTGTCGATCGGTGAGGAAGAGGGCAAGGGCACCGACCTCACCCGCGAGGTCTTCAAGGTCTTGCAGACCACTGGCCTCAACTTCGTCGGCAATGTCGAGGGCAGCGACGTGTTCAATGGTGCCGTCGACGTCATCGTTTGCGATGGCTTCGTCGGCAACGCGGTGCTCAAGAGCGCCGAATCGCTGGCCCAGCTCCTCGGGCGCATGATGCGCGAAGAGCTGGTGAAAGGAGTGCGGACCCGGCTCGGTTATCTGATGGCCAAACCGGCCTTCGACAACCTGCGCCGGCGAACCGATTATCGCGAGTACGGCGCGGCGCCGCTGCTCGGGGTCGAAGGCGGATGCTTCATCGCCCACGGCCGATCCAACGAGCGCGCGGTGTTGAGCGCCATCCGGCGGGCCGTCGAGTTTTGCGGCGCGAACCTGCACCACAAGATCCGCGACAAGATCGCGGAGCTGCACAGCCAGGAGGCTCGTCTCCTGGGCGATCGGGAGGAAGCGGGAGCATGAGTCAAACGGCGTTCGTCTTTCCTGGGCAGGGGTCCCAGAAGGTCGGCATGGGGCAGGACTGGGCGGAGGGCTGGAGTGTCGCCCGCGAGGTCTTCGCCGAAGCCGACGAGGTGCTCGGTTACAGCCTGTCGCAGCTTTGCTGGCAGGGCCCGGAAGAAGATCTGCGGCGCACCGCCAACACGCAGCCGGCACTGCTTACCGTGTCTACCGCCATCCACCGGGTAGTGGCGCAGGAAGGTCGCCTGTCGGCGGTGGCGATGGCCGGTCACAGCCTGGGCGAGTACTCGGCCCTGGTCGCTGCGGACGTGCTTTCCTTTGGCGATGCGGTGCGCCTGGTTCGCCGCCGCGGTGAGCTGATGCAGGATGCGGTGCCCGAAGGGGAGGGAGCGATGGCGGCTGTCCTCGGCCTCGATGCTGCCGACGTCGAGGCGGTGGCGGCGGAAGCGGCCGGCGACCAGGTCTGCGCCGTGGCCAACTACAACGCCCCCGGTCAGACGGTACTGGCCGGCGCCAGCGCGGCGGTCGAGCGGGCGGTCGAGCTGGCGCGTGAGCGCGGCGCCCGCAAGGCGGTGGCGCTGCCGGTCTCGGCGCCCTTCCACTGCTCGTTGATGGCGCCGGCGCGGGAGGCGATGGCGGAGCTCCTCGACAACACCGAATTTCGCGATCCGCGGGTGCCGGTGGTGGTCAATGTCGATGCTGTGCCGGTGACCCGGGGGGACGCCGCGCGCGATGCGCTCATCCGCCAGATCGACAATCCGGTGCGCTGGGTCGAGTCGGTGTCTTGGATGGCGACCGAGGGCGGCGTCGAGGGCTTCGTCGAGATCGGGGCCGGCAAGGTTCTCGCCGGTCTCATCCGGCGCATCGCCCGCGGTACCCGCCAGATCAGCTTGAACACTGCGGACAGCTACCGGGGCCTCGAAGGCTGACCGGGCGGAGAATCATCATGAAGCGATTCGAAGGCAAGACGGCCCTGGTCACCGGGGCTTCGCAGGGCATCGGCGCGGCGATCGCCCGGCGTCTGTCAGCGGAGGGCGCGTCGGTGGTGCTGGCGGCGCGCAATCAGGAGAAGCTCGAGGCCCTGGCGGCGGAAATCGCCGCGGCCGGTGGCAGTGCCGAGGTCTTTCCCATCGACCTGGCCGACACCGGAGCCCTCGAGGGACGCATCGCCGAGCTCGGCGCGGCGGTCGACATCCTGGTCAACAACGCCGGCATCACCGCCGACAACCTGCTCGCCCGGATGAGCCTGGAAGATTGGGAATCCGTCCTGAGAACCAACCTCACCGGCACCTTTGTATTGACCAAGGCCCTCGTGCGCGGCATGATGCGCAAACGGTGGGGGCGGATCCTGTCCATCTCCTCCGTGGTGGGGTTGATGGGCAACCCGGGCCAGGCCAACTACGCGGCCTCGAAAGCCGCCCTGGTGGGCTTTACCAAGTCCCTGGCCAAGGAGCTGGGAAGTCGCAATATCACCGTCAACGTGGTCGCGCCCGGCTACATCACGACGGCGATGACGGACCGGCTTCCGGAGGCCACGCGCCAGGAGTTGACCGGAGCCATTCCCCTCAAACGTATCGGAACCGTGGAAGATATCGCCGCCGCCACGGCGTTCTTGGCCAGTGACGAGGCCGGCTACATCACCGGTCACGTGCTGAATGTGTCCGGCGGACTCTATATCTGAGGACCCATCCCGCTCGCCGCCCTGCGTAGACCTTGGGGCGGCCTTTGTGCTAGAACCGCGGGGTTCGTAGACGAAGACCTGAAGGAGGATTGAACCATGTCTACTTCTGACAAAGTCAAGGCGATCATCGTCGAGCAGCTCGGAGTCGGCGGTGACGAAGTCACCGACAAGGCCAGCTTCACGGACGATCTGGGCGCCGATTCGCTCGATATCGTGGAGCTCGTGATGGCCTTCGAGGAAGAGTTCGGAATCGAGATCCCGGACGACGACGCCGAGAAGATCGCCACTGTCCAGGACGCCGTCAGCTACATCGACAGCAACGCCGAAAAAGAGAACTAGACCCCCCTCCCGGGCTTATCGGCCCACCCGAGCACCAAACTTCCCCGAGGACCAGCCATGAGTCGCCGAGTGGTCATCACCGGAGTGGGTCTCCTTTCACCGCTGGGCGTCGGCACGGCGGTGAACTGGGACGGCCTGCTGGCCGGGCGCAGCGGTATCGGACCGATCACCCGCTTCGAGGTGACGGACGACTACCCGTCGCGCATCGCCGGCGAGGTCGAAGGTTTCGATCCGACGGACTTTCTCGACAAAAAGGAAGTCAAGAAGAGTGACACCTTCATCCACTACGCCTTGGCGGCGGCGGATTTCGCCATGGAGGACTCGGGGCTGGTGGTCGACGACGGCAATCGCGACCGCATCGGTGCTCTGGTGGGATCCGGAATCGGCGGCTTGCCGCTGATCGAGAAGATGCACGAGACCCTGCTCAACCGCGGGCCGAAGCGCATCTCTCCGTTCTTCATCCCGGGCCTGATCGTCAACATGGCGGCAGGCCAGGTTTCGATCCGTTATGGCCTGCGGGGGCCGAACTCGGCCCCTTGCACCGCCTGTACGACGGGCCTTCATGCGGTGGGAGATGCCTTCCGGTTGATCCAGCGGGGCGACGCCGACGCCATGTGCGCCGGCGGCACGGAGGCGGTGATCACGCCCCTCACCCTCGGTGGCTTCGCCGCCATGAAGGCCCTGTCCACCCGCAATGACGAGCCTGAGAAGGCATCGCGGCCGTGGGACAAAGATCGCGATGGCTTCGTCATCGGCGAAGGCTCCGGCCTGTTGATTCTCGAAGAGCTCGAGTCGGCTCGCCGTCGTGGTGCCGAGATCTACTGCGAGATTCTGGGTTATGGCATGAGCGGTGACGCTTACCACATCTCGGCACCGCTGCCCGATGGCGACGGTGCGGCCCGGGCGATGCAGGCGGCGCTCGACGATGCGGCGATCGAGCCCACCCGGGTGGGTTACATCAATGCCCATGGCACCTCGACGTCGCTCGGCGACCTCGGCGAGGTGCGGGCCATCCATCGCGTCTTCGGGGACCATGCCAATGCCTTGGCGGTCTCTTCGACCAAGAGCTCCACGGGACATCTCCTGGGAGCTGCCGGTGGTCTCGAGGCGGGCATCCTCGCCCTCGCGCTGCGCCACCGCACCCTTCCCCCGACCCTCAACCTCGACGAGCCGGGCGAGGGCTGTGACCTCGACTTCGTGCCCCATTCGGCGCGAGAGGTCACCAACCTTGAAGTGGCGGTCACCAATTCCTTCGGTTTCGGTGGCACCAACGGCTCGTTGGTGATGTCGACGTACGGTCTTTAGCGCCCCTGAGAGCTGGTGACGCCGTTGGCGAGGAGCTCGGCGACCTCGCGGTCGGCGCGAAAGGTCGCCCGCAGCTCGAGGTCGTCGCTCAGCCGCTGATCGAGCACCGCTACCGCATGGGCAGCCTGCCGTTGGGCGGCGGCGGCCTCCTCGGGCCGTCCCTGCAGGCGCCGCAACCGTTCGAGGGTGCGTCCGCCGGCCCAGGCCACCGGGGGTGCGAGGTCGCCAGCGAGCTCGCGCGCCCATTCTTCGAGTCCTTCGTGCCTTCCCTGAGCCAAGGCGGCTTCGATCACCAGGGTGGCGGCGTGGGCGCGATAGGAGCTTTCTCCGGGGCCGACGGCGAGGCTGTGGAGCTCCTCGGCGGCGCGCTGGGCCACCTCCGGTGACCCTTGGGCGAGCTCGGCGCGAGCCTTCCCGAGGGAGAGCGGTAGGAGCAGAATCCAGTCCATCAACCCGGCATCGCCGCTGCGTCGGCGCTGGACTTCGGCGAGCTTGGCGAGGGCTGCCGACGGATCGCCCCCCGCGAGGTCGACCCAGGCGGCGACGATCAGACTCTTGAACAGCAGCTGACCGGTGTCGCCATAGGCTTCCCGGGCGCGGCTCAGGGCGGGCTCGCAGAGGCGGCGGGCGGTCTCGAGGTCGCGCGCCTGTTGGTGGCGCCAACCGAGGGCGATGCGCAGCAACAGAGCCCAGGTCTCGTGTCCATTCTTCTCGGCCATCGTGATGCCGTCGCGGATCATCGGGCCAAGGCCGTCCCAGCGGCCGTTGTGGAGCCGAGCCCAGACGCGGAAGAAAAGGCACACGAAGTAGTCGAAGGCATCGGCCTCGTCGAGGGCCAGGCTCATGCCCGCGGCGCCCTGATGGTCGGCGGCGGAGTAGTCGCCTTTCAGGCAGCTCAGGTAGACGTGGCGGACCGTGTGTTGGCGCACCAGGCCGCGATCACCGCTGCTCTCGGCGGCCTCGACGGCGGCCAGGAAGGCCGCTTCGTCCTGCGCCCGCCAGCCGCGCAGGTTGAGGTTCCAGTGACCGCAGTAACCGCGCACATGGGTCTGCAGCAGAGGATCGTCGAGGACCGCGGCCCGCTGCTCGATGTCGTCGATCAGGGTCAAGCAGCGCTCACGCCGAAACCAGTAGAGGGCGCTCACCAGGTAGAGCAGGCCCTCGATCTCCTGCTCGTGGGCGCCGCTGCGCGCCGCCAGTGCCGCCAGGCTCTCGAAGTCGGCAACGGCCGAGGGCATGTCGCCGCGGGCGCGGTGGATCAGGCCCCGCTCCTTGAGCAGCTCGAGGCGGAGGGCCGACTCGTCCTCGCCGAGCAGGGCCAGGGCCTGCCCGAGGTGGTCGACGGCCTCACGATTGGCGGTGCGGCGGGCCGCCGTGGCCGCCGCCCGGCGCAGGTAGCGAATCGCTCGAGGGCGGTCGAGGGCACGCTCGAAGTGATTGGCCAGCTCGCTCGCCACGGCATCGGCGCGCTCGCCGTGGGTTTGCTCGAGGAAGCGGCCGAGATGGTGGTGGAGGCGGGAGCGTCGCGCCGACGGTAGGGCTTCGTAGAGCACCTGCTGGTAGAGAGCGTGGGCGAAGCCGTAACGGGCCGTGAGGGCGCCCTGACCGCTCTCTTCGATGCCGGCCGGAACCAGCACGCCGCGCTGTACCCAGCGCTCACAAGTCTCTTCGACGCCGAGGGCGGTGTGGTCGAGGCCGGCGGCGACGGCGGCGGCACTGAACTCGGCCCCGGCGACGGCGGCGGTCTCGAGGATGGTGCGGTCGCCGGAGCCTTCGAAACGCCGCATGATGAGCTGGCGAATCTCATCCGGCACAGCGATGCCGCGGGCCTCCTGATCGAGCACCCAGGACTCGCCGTCGCGGTGAATGCGGCCCTCGGCGACCAGATCATCCAGCAGCAGGGTGAGAAACAGCGGATTGCCGCCCGTATGGCGCAGCAGGCGGCGGGGAGTGTCGCGGGGAAACCGGTGCGGCGAGAAGCGCTTGTCGAGCAGCGCCGCCACCTGGCCGCTGTCGAGCTCCTGGAGCTCGAGGAGCTGACCTTGGCGTCGCGCCTCGAGGTCGCTGCTCAACTGCTCGAGGGGCGGGTCGTCGTCGCCGGGATCGCTCGGTCGAAAGGTGGCGACGGTGAGCAGGCGGGCGCGGTCCGGTCGGCGCGCCAGCAGCGAGACCAGGTCGAGGGTGGAGCGGTCGCTCCAGTGGAGGTCCTCGAGCACCAGCACTACCGGCGATTCTTGGCTCAGGGCCTCGAGGGCTTCTGCCATTTCCCGCAGCATGCGCTCCGGAGTGGCGCCGACCGTTTCGCGGTGGAGGGCTTGCCACTCCGACTCCTGGACCAGCGAAGACATCTGCAGCAGCCAGGTGGGAGCGAAGCGGCGCAGCAAGGGGACCAGGGAAGTGCCGCGGGGAGAGCGACAGAGGCGTCCGAGAGCCTCGAGCAGGGGCAGGTAGGGCTCGCCGGCGCCATAGTGCTCGAGGCAATGGCCCCGAATCACCCAGGGGTCGCCGAGGCCTTCGAGAAACGACTCCACCAAGCGGGTCTTGCCGATCCCGGCGCCGCCGGAGAGAAAACAGGTGCGGCGCTGGGCCGTCAGGCATTCCTGGAACGCCTGGTCGAGCACCGCCAGCTCGTGCTCTCGTCCGATCAGCTCGCGGCGCCCTGGAACCTCCGCCGACAGCCGCAGCGGCGAGGGCCCGCGCTCGACCGGCGCGATGAAGCGATACCCCTTGCGGTGAGCGGTTTCGATGTAGGTGGGATGACGAGCGTCGTCGCCCAGCACCTTGCGCAGCTCGCGAATGGTGACCTTGAGGACCCCTTCGGTGACACTCCGTCCTTCCCAGACGGTGTCGAGCAGATGGTTCTTGGTGAGGAGCTCGCCGGGATGGCGCAGAAAGAGGGCGAGAAGATCGTAGGCCTTCGGCGTCAGGGCGACGGGACGTTCTTCCGTCGCCAGCTCGAAGAGGCGCCCGGCGGTCGAGTCCAGGCGAAAGCTTGCGAAGCGAACAGAGGAGATATTCGACCTCTCAGACCAACCCCAAATTAGGCGACCAACAGTCCAACAAACAGCCGACGGCAAGACTTCTAACCGTATTCTAACGGTTTGGCGGCGAGAACATGGAGTCGTAACCGTACTCTCAGGCTTTGCGTGGCGAATTTCCCTAGAGTCAGGTCATCAACCCGGAGGAGGGACTGGTCGCGACCGGTAACCCGGCCGGCCCCATGGACCGATCGACTCGACGAAGGAGTGTGGGATATGCGCTCGAACCATTCAAGCTCCCGCGACCGGCTCCGCAAGCCGATGCGCTGGTTGAACCTGCTCATGATTCTGCTCCTCGCCGCGCCGGCTCTGCCGCTGATGGCGCAAGAGCTCAAGGTCGAGGCGCTGCGCCAGATCGACCAGATATTGACCCTCAAGCGCAGTCGTACGGCGGCGCAGCACAAAATCGATTCGCGACTGCTGATGGAGCTGCGGCAGCGCCGCGGGGAGGGCCTGCGCGGCCGCTTGCCGCAGCTCCGCATGGGCGCCCGGGTGCAGGCCGACGGCACGGTCCGGGTCGACCTGGCGGCGCAGGTCTCGCCGCAGCTTCTGTCGCGCATCGCCGAGCTCGGCGGCCGCGTGCTGAGCTCGCATCCGCGCTTCGAGGCGGTGCGGGCCGATCTCCCGCTGGAAGCTTTGGAGGCCCTCGCCGGGATGCCCGCGGTGCGCTCGGTCCGGCCAGCGGACGTGATGATCACCCAGATGATCAACACCACCGAGGGCGATGTCGCCCACGGCACCGACACGGCCCGCCTCGACTTCGGGGTCGACGGCAGTGGCGTGCGGGTGGGCGCCATGTCCGACAGCGTCGATGCGCTGGTATCGCTGCAGGGTTCCGGAGATCTTCCGGCGGGTGTCACGGTGCTGCCGGGCCAGAGCGGCAATCCCGGCACCAGCGAAGGCACGGCCTTGCTCGAGATCGTCCACGACATGGCGCCGGGGGCGGATCTCTTCTTCGCCACCGGCGCCGGCGGACAGGCCCAGATGGCGCAGAACATTCTCGACCTCGCCGCCGCCGGCTGCAACGTCATCGTCGACGATGTGCTCTACCTCACGGAGCCGGTGTTCCAGGACGGCATCATCGCCCAGGCGGTGAACGAGGTGGCGGCGGCGGGTGTCTTCTACTACTCGTCGGCCGGCAACTCCGGCAATCTCGACTCCGGCACGGCCGGCGTCTGGGAAGGCGACTACTCGGGCATCGCACTGCCCGGTCCGCTCGCTGGCAATGGCCAGTCGGCCCACGATTTCGGCGGCGGCACCAACAACAACGAGATCACCTTCGATTCGCCGAGCCTGGTGACCCTGCAGTGGGCCGACCCCTTCGGCGCCGCCAGCAACGACTACGACCTGTTCATTCTCGATGCTGCCCTGGCCAACGTGCTCGATGCTTCGACCAACACTCAGAACGGCACTCAGAATCCGGTCGAGGCAGTCGACAGCATCGCCGATGACGACACCGGCAACCGGGTGGTGGTGGTGCTGTTCGACGGCGTCAGCCGCTTCATCCACGTCAACACCCATCGCGGCCGCCTGGCCAGCGGTACCGATGGTCAGGTCTTCGGCCACCCGGCGGCCGAAGGGGCGATGGCAGTGGGAGCCGTCAACGTCGCCACCGCTGGTGGTGGTGTCTTCACCGGCGGCCCTGCCAATCCGGTTCAGACCTTCAGCTCCGATGGCCCGCGCCGGATTTTCTTCGAAGCCGATGGCACGCCGGTGGCTCCCGCCGTCGCGACCGCCGTCGATCCGGGCGATGAGCCGCTCGGAGCTCCGATGCCGGAGGTGCGCCAGAAGCCGGACGTCTCTGCTGCCGACGGAGTATCCACCGCAACCCCGGGATTCAACCCGTTCTTCGGCTCGTCGGCCTCGGCGCCCCATGTCGCCGGCTTGGCGGCTCTGCTCAAGGAGCTCATGCCGTCTCTCAACAGCGAGGGGGCCGAGAACCGGGTGAAGGAAGGTTCGGCGGATATCGAGAGCCCGGGCATGGACAACCTCACTGGAGTCGGTTTGCCGATCGGTACCGACGTGCTCGATGGCGCTCAAGGCTTCGATGAGGACATTTTCGACTTTTTGCTGAAGCTGGGGGAGAACGGAAACTGCTCGTCGCCTCATACTTCCGGAACCGGGGACAACGAAGTCTTGTTCGACGGTCTCGACGAGCTGCTCGATCCTTACACCAACGGTACTCAGCCCTTCGTCTTCGAGTTCGAGACCGACGCCAACGACTCGGACGGCTTTACGGGCGAAATCACCGCCAAGTCGGACAACGGCGAGGACCTCTTCCCGGACGGCTTCGAGGATCCCGACAGCGGAACGCCTCTCGATGCCGCATGCATCGAGATCGGGATCGACGACACCCTGGACAGCGACGAAGAGGTGCTGGTGAGCTCGGCGATGGTCGAGTTCTTCAACGACGGCACCGGGCTCTTTGGAGGACCTATCGACATCACGTCGTCCTTCTCGAATCCCTTCGACGGCCGATTGAGCATCATCTTTCCGGGTCTCGCCGGGCAGGACATCGACGAGGTCCGGCTGACCATGGATGTCCAGTCGAAGGACATCTTCGCCGATGGCTTCGAGTCCGGTGACGCGTCTTCCTGGACGGACCAGGTGCCCTGAGTCTGGGAAAGGCGGCTTCCCCTCAAGGCCGATCGGGTTGGAGCTCTTTTCGAGCTTCGGCCCGATCGGTCGTTGGGTTCAGGCCTGGTGGTCGAACAGCGGATCCGGAACCAGCACCACCTTGCCGCGGGCGCGCTTGGTTTCGAGGTAACGGTGGGCTTCGGCGGCCTGAGAAAACGGCAGCACGCGGTCGACGACGATGTCGAGCCCACGGGCGGCGTACCACTGGTCGAGCTGGCGCAGGTCGGCGCCGTTGCCGCGCACGATCACCATGCGCCGGGGGCGCCCGAGGAGCCGCCCCTGGAGCTCGCGCAGGATGGCTCCGGGCGAGGGAACGGTCGTGCAGTGGCGGCCGGAAGGCAAGGCTCGCGAAACCCGGGCCGGTGGGCAATTGCCGAAGACGTCGAAAAAGGCATCGTAGGGGCCGGAGCGGGTGACATCGGTGTGCGTGTAGTCGACGACTTCGTCGGCCCCGAGTCCCGCCACCAGCGCGGCGTTGCGACCGCTACAGACGGCAACGACCTGGGCACCCAGGAGTTTGGCGATCTGCACCGCGAGGGTTCCGACTCCTCCCGAAGCGCCGTTGATACAGACCCTCTCGCCTTCCTTCACCCTCAAAAGGTCGCGCAGGGCCTGCAGTGCGGTCATACCCGCCAAGGGCAGGGCCGCGGCCTGAACAACGCTCATTTCGGTCGGTATGGGAGCGAGCTCCGACTCGCCGGCCACGGCTTGCTCGGCACAGCCCCCGCCGCGCCAGCCGTTGAGCATGCCGTGAACCCGCTGGCCGATGTCGTAGGTGGCTACCGCCGAGCCCTTGGCGATGACCTCACCGGCGATGTCGAGGCCCGGAACCATCGGGAATCGACGTCCGGTGAAGAGCTTGAACTTGCCCTTGCGGGTCAGGATGTCCTTGGGGTTGAGGGCGGCGGCCGCCACCCGCACGAGAACTTCGGTCCGTCGCGGTAACGGCGCCTCGACGGTGCCGATCTCGAGAACCTTCGCCTCGCCGTAGCTGCGGTAGAGGACGGCCTTCACGATCGGATCGTAGCAGTCCAGGGGCTCGCCGGATCTGCGGTGCAACGAATCGCTGCCGGCTGCCCCTAAGCAAGGCAAGGTCTTCTTCGGAAGGCTCCGCGCCCTGGGAGATCGGGCCTTCGGCGCGTCAGCCGACGAGGGCGATGCCTGAAGACCGCGGGCGGTCCGGGTGTGCCGGGCCGCCCTTTCTCGTGGGCCTACTCCGCCAGCTCGCGCTCGAAGAATTGCGTCATGCGGGCGTAGAAATGGCGCGCCGCTTGGCCCCGGAAGCCGTGCTTCTGCTCCGGGTAGATGCCTTGTTCGAAGGCCTTGTCGGCGGCGATCAGGGCCTGGCTCAAGATCAGCGTGTTCTGCGGGTGGACGTTGTCGTCGGCGACGCCGTGGATCACCAACAGGGTGTCCTCCAGGTTGCCGGCATGGGTCACCGGTGAGGACTGCTCGTAGCCGTCGCCGTTGTCCTGCGGGTGATCCATGTAGCGCTCGGTCCAGATGGTGTCGTAGAGGTCCCAGCGCGTCACCGGAGCCCCGGCCACACCGGCCTTCCAGGTTCCAGGGCTGTTGAACAGGCAGTAGAGGGTGTTGCTGCCGCCACCGGACCAGCCCCACAGGCCGATGCGATCGCCATCCACCCAGGGTTGCTCTCGCAGGTAGTCGACGGCGGCGAGCTGGGCCGCCAGGTTGGTCGGCCCGAAATTGCGATGCACTCGATCCTCACCGGCCTTGCCGAAGAAGACCGACGCCTGGTTGTCGACGCTGAAGACGACGAAGCCGCGGCTCGCCATCATCTTGTGCCACAGGTCGCGCCGCCCCCAGCCGTTGCGCACCACCTGCGACGCCGGGCCACCATAGTGGTACATGATCACCGGCCTCGGGGTGGTGTCGTCGGTGCCCGGCGGACGGATCATGCGGGCCGGCAGGCGCGAGCCCTCGGGACCCGGGATGGTGAGGAACTCCCAGCTTGGCAGGGTCGAGGCGTCGAGCGGGATCTCGGCGGCCGAAAGGTCGGCCACCACCTGGCCGTCGGGACTCAAGACGCGTCGCTGCTGCGGCCGGTTGGCGGTGCTGTGGGAGTGCACCCAATGGCCCCCGGAGGGCGCCACCTGGGCGCTGTGCCAACCGCCGCCGCTGGTCAGCTCGGTGATGCCGCTGCCATCGAGGGCGACGGCCAGAACCCGCCGCTCCTGCGCGCCGACGGGGCCCTCACCGTAGGCCGAGACGACGGCGATGCCGCGCTCTTCGTCGACCGTTTCGACGCCGGCCACGGCCCATTCGCCGGAGGTCAGTGTCGCCACCTGACGGCCGGAGGCGTCGTGGCGATAGAGGTGGCGTCGGCCGCTTGCCTCGGAGCCGCGCAGGAAGCCGCCGTCGGCGAGAAAGAAGAAGTCGTTCTCGATGTTGATCCAGGTCGGCCAGCGCTCGCTGTGGAGCTCTGAGCAGGTGCCTTCGCCGGGAGCGCAGGCGAGGGTCTGAAAATGGTTCTGCTCGCGGTTCATCTTGCGGATGGTGAGGCTCTTGCCGTCGGGCCGCCAGTAGATCCGCGCCAGGTATTCGCGATCGTCCTCGCCGGTTTGCATCCAGCTGGTCTCACCGCTGTCGACGTCGACCACGCCGACCCGCACCCGGGGATTGGTCTCGCCGGCCTTGGGATACTTCTGCAGCGTGACCTCGGGATAGTGCGGTTGAGAGTCGAGCAGGGTGTAGGTCGGCACATCGGTCTCATCGAAGCGGTAGAAGGCGACGCGACGACTCTCCGGCCCCCACCAGAATCCAGTCCCTGCGCGCCCCCAGATCTCTTCCCAGTAGACCCAATCGGTGGTGCCGTTGAGAATGACGTTTTCGCGTCCGTCGAAGGTCAGGCGCTTGGCCTCGGCGCCGGCCGCGACCGGCAAGACGTAGAGGTCGAAGTCGTGCACGAAACCGACGTGCTGGCCGTTCGGTGAGATCTTGGGATCTTCGACTGCACCGTCCGGCGTCGTCAGGCGCCGCGGCGAAGCGCTGCCGACCTGCCACCAGAAGAGGTCTTCCTCGGTCGCGAAGAGCAGGCTCTGGCTGTCCGGGGACCAGTGGAAGGCCTCGAGATCGAGCTCCTTCGCCCCCTCCTCTTCGCCCAGGGAGCCGGGCCGTAGCGCCGCCTGCCGCTGGCCATCGGCCATGGCGAGCAGCCAGAGGGCTTCGCCGCTCTCGTCGGACTCGACGAAGGCCAGCGTCTGACCGTCCGGAGACCAGGTAATGCTGGTCGCGCCGCGGGAAGGACGCTCCGCCGGGAAGACATCGTCGAGCTCGAGTCGACGACTGTCTTGCGCGCCGAGGGGAAGGGTGATCGACAGCGCCAGGCAGGTGATGGCGGCAGTAGCAGCGATTCTCGGAACCATCGGGAGATCTCCTCGTGTGGGTGCGGGTCTACGGGAGCCGGCATTCTATCGGCTGCCGGCCGGCTCGCCCCGGGGCGCGACTCGGAAGGCTGGCGGCGCGATCGTGATCGCTGCCGTCGTGGCTCGATCGACTACAGGAGCTGTCCGGTGAAGGGCCCGGCGGCGCGCACCAGAACCACCGTCGGCAGGTCGCCGACGAGCTCCATCAGGCGGCGCGCGTAGGCCTCTTCCTCACCGGCCTTGACGGTCTTCAAGCCCAGGAAGACGGCGTCGGCGTTGTAGGACTCGCGCTCGATGATGCTGCGCACGGTCTCGCCGTTGGAGCGCTCGATGACCTTGGTGTGGGCCTTGATCCGGCAACGCTCGATGAGGGCGGTGAGGCCGCGTTGGGTCTGGTCGAGGGTCATCTGGTTCGAGGCCACCGTCTTGACGGCGAGCTGAACGCCGGACCACTCGCGGTTGAGGGACACCAGGTAGGCGAACAGCAGCAGCATGTCGCCGTTGTTCTCGAGGCCGCCCCACCAAATGTCGATGCGGCGCTGGCGGCGGGCCCACTTGCGCTTGGCGATGCGGCACAGAATCGTCGACTTGCCGAGGGAGGCGGCGCCGCGGGCGATGCGCAGCATCTTGGTCAGACGCTCGAGCTGGTCGCTCCAGCCGAACATGATGGTGTTGGACGCCAGGCCGGCGATGCCGTTTGCCTGGCAGATGTTGAGGGCGCCGGACTCGAAGTCGCGCGCGATCTCGACCTCGGCGAAGGCCACGATGCCGTGTCGGTGGAGGAACTCGTTGGTGCGTTGATTGTGCTCGGGGATTGCCGGCGCCAGCTCTTCGAGGTCGCCGATGAGGAGCTCCGAGACGGTCAGGATGCCGCGGTTTTGATTCAGCCAGGAGGAGAAGCGGATGAGCTCCAGGCGGCGCTGGGCGTCGTCGGCGAAGACCAGGATGTGGGGTCGCCAGTTGCGCGGATCCATCGGCAGGCGGCGCAGGCGCAGCAGGGTGGTGCGCACCAGGGACATCAGGGCGCCGTAGCGCAGGTCCCCCCAGGAAGCGCCGAGGGAGCGGCGGCGCAGGGCCAGGTAGACGGCGGTTTCGACCACGATGGCGACGGCGGCGGCCAGCGGATTGATCAGGATCATCACCCAGACGCAACCGAAAGCGCCGAGCAGTGAGATCACCCACGGCACCGAGATGGTGGGGCGGAAGGACGGCGAGCGACTGATCTTCTCGATGCCGGCCACCAGATTGATGACGCCGTAGGTGGTGAGGAAGAACATGGTGAGGATCGGGGCGACGGCGTTGAGGCCGCCGAGGCCGACGGCGGCGAGGGCGACGGCCGTCGACAGCAGGTGGGGAAGCTGTTTGCCGATCGGTAGGCCGAGGATCTTGGGCGGCATGGCCGGAACCACGCGGTCGCCGGCCAGCGCGTCGAGGGTGCGCGGCGCACCCAGAATGCTGCCGAGGGCCGACGACAGGATGGCGCCGAAGAGGCCCGGGAAGATCAGCACCGGGACCGCCGCCAGCTTGAACCAGATGAGGTTGTCTTCGGCGAGACTCTGCGGGTCCGCCGCGGCGGCGAGGGCGAAGGGGACGGTGAGGTAGACGGCGAATCCGACACCGACGGCGTAGAGGGTGCCGCGGACGATGCTGCGCGTCGGATTGGCGAGGTCCCCGGAAAGGCTGATGCCCGCCATCAGGCCGGTCACTGCCGGGAAGAACACCGCGAACACCTGCCAGAAACCCACCGCTCCCGAGTCCAGGCCGCTCCACAGGGGGACGCTCTCGGACACTCGCCCGGCGGCGCCGATGAACAGCGAGATCAGGGCGAGGGCGATGGCCACCATGATCGGCACCTGCGCCTTGAGGGCGAGATGGGCGCTCTTGCCGGCCAGCAAGGAGACGACCAACACGGTGGCGGCGGCCACCGGTCGCATCGGCAGCTCGGGCCAGAACAGGCGCAGACTTTCGGCCAGGCCGAAGGAGTAGAGGGTGACCGAAAAGGTCTGGGCGAGGAACAGCGGAATGCCGATGGCGCCGCCGATCTCGAGTCCGAGGGAGCGCGAGATCATGAAGTAGGCGCCGCCGGCGCCGACCTGCATGTTGGTGGCGATGGCCGAGACCGAGAGGGCCGTGCTGACGGTGATGATATGGGCCAGCAGGACGATCGCCAGAGCCCCCATCAGGCCGACATTGGCGACCACCCAGCCGGTGCGGAGGAACAGGACGACGCCGAGAATGGTCAGGATCGACGGCGTGAAGACGCCGTAGAAGGTGCTCAGGCCGGCGTTCCGCGCCGCTGCGCCGCCGTTGCTGCCGAGGGCCATGACTAGAGAAAGGAGAGACGGGAGGCCGGGAGTGCGCCCGCAAAAAGTCCGGCGCGGATGGGAACAGAACGATCGACAATCATCACATCGATTCCTGGCAGGGTCCGGTCGGCCCCTCCCGAGGGACCCCGCCATCGAGACAACCGCGCTATCTTAGCCTTTCGCGACCGCTGGTGTCGGAAATCGGCTCTCGGCCGAGGTGGTCGCGAGCCTTGGTCGGGCTGGGTCGAACAACTGCACTCCGAAGGGAGATCCGTGGAAGTCGTCTACTACGTGGCAGCCAGTGTCGATGGCTTCATCGCGACGGCCGATGGCGGCGTCGACTGGCTGAGCCCGTTTCAGGGGCCCGACGAAGACTACGGCTACGGCCGCTTCATCGCCGGCATCGATGTGCTGTTGATGGGCAGCCGAACCTATGAGCAGGTCTTGGGCTTCGGAGCGTGGCCCTATGAACAACCTAGCGTGGTGTTCTCGTCCCGGCTGCCGGCAAGTGACGTCGCCGGCGTCGAGGTGACCGCGCGGGCCATCGGGCCGGTTCTCGAGGAGCTTGCCGCAGGGGGCCACCGCCGGGCCTGGCTGGTCGGCGGCACGGCCCTCGCCACCTCCTTCCGACGGCTCGGCCGCATCGACCGCTACGAGCTCTTTTTGATGCCTCGGTTGCTCGGCCGAGGGGTGCCCCTCTTCGAGGCGATCGCGACTTCCGAGGATCTTCTGCTCGAGGCCAGCAAGAGCTACTCGAACGGCGTTCAGCACCTGCGCTATGGTCGGCGGCAGAGCCAATCTGGAACTTTCTCGGAGAAGATTCCGTAGGGGCTAGGAAGGTTGGAATGGACGGACACTCGCGAGAGGAGAGAATCATGTTGCGCCAAGCGCCCCGCTGGATCTTGCTCTGCGTCGCCGCCCTGGCGATGCTCAACGTTTCCTGCACCTATGACATCGAAGCCGGCGTCTCCGGCCCGGTGGCGACCGAGAGCCGGACCCTCGAGCGGACCTTCCCGGCGGACGTCCGCCTGGCCAATCTCGCCGGGACCGTCGAGATCGTCGAAGGCTCCGGGAGCGAGGTTCGGGTGACCGCCGAGATCCACGCCAAGGGGGACTCGGACAGCGAGACCCAGGAGCTTCTCGAAGGCATGGATTGGATCGAGTATCGCACCAAGAAGGGGGTCGACCTGTGGGCCCTCTCCTATCCCGTCGACGAGCACCGGAAGTTCTCCTATCCCCGCAAGGGCATGGGGCTCCTCCGGTACGGTAGCTCGAGCTCCTATTACCTGGGGAAGAAGGTGACCGTCACCCGCAAGCCCTCCGGAGCTCCAGTGCTCTATGCGCACCTCACCATCGAGGTGCCGTCCGGTGCCGATGTCGGCATGCGCAACCTCGTCGGTGGGATCGAGGTCGAGTCGTTGCAGGCGTCCCACGACCTCGACACTGGCTCCGGCGACGTCACCCTGGCCGATCTCGAAGGTGACCTGATGGTCGACACCGGCTCTGGCAACGTTTCGACCGGCTCCGTCGATGGCGATGTCGGGATCGACACCGGCTCCGGCGATGTCGAGATCGCCGCCGTCCGCGGGGGTGAGCTGGAGGTCGACACCGGCTCTGGCAATGTACAGGTGAGCAGCGGCCGGGTGCGCAGCGTGATGATCGACACCGGTTCCGGCAATATCCGGGTCGAAGACTTCGACGCCGAGGAAATGGACTTCGACACCGGTTCCGGCAACATCACTGTCGACAGTCCCCTCGACTGGGCCCGCAAGGTGGTGGCGGACACCGGCTCCGGCAACGTCACCATCCTGGGCGATGCCGAGGCCTCCTTCAAGATTCGCTCCGACCAGGGCAGCGGTAACCTGACCATCGGCTACCGCGACGCGGAGCTGATCAAGAGCGGTCGCGAGCTGGTGGGGGCCGAGCGCGGCGACCAGCACACCCGCATCGATGTCGACACCGGTTCCGGCAATGTGCGCCTGAGTCCGCGCTGATCCAACGGATCCGTTGCTGAAAAAGGCCCTGCTCTGCGGAGCGGGGCCTTTTTCGTTTCCGCTGGTCGCCGGATGTCGATTCAGCCTATGATGAATCCCGCTTGGGGCCGCAAGCCAGGAGAGGCTGGATATGACGACTCGTCGAGGCGCCGGTGGCGCGCCGATCGCTGCTCTCGCCGCCGCGGCGGTGAGCCTCACGGCCCTTGTTGTCCCTCCCGCCCCAGCCCAGGTGCCCCAAGCCCAGCCGGACACTGGGCCTCGCGGCGCTACCGTGCCGTGGCGGCTCGATCGCAGTCTGACCGAGGTGTTCGAGAGCTCTACCCTCGTGATCCCTGCGCTGTCTCTCTTCGCCGGCGAGGTGCCGGTGCGGTTGCAGCTCGAGCGCATGCAGGTCTGGAAGCCGGGGGCGCGGGTGACGGAGATCGGTTCCGGTGGCGAGCGCACCCTCCACAAACCAACCGCGCGCCGCCACTTCCAGGGGCGGGTGGCCGGAGAGGAAGACTCTCTCGCCTTCCTGGCGGTCGACGCCGAGGGTCGATGGCGGGGTTTGGTGTCGGCCCAGGAGCAGCTCTTCCTGCTGGCCACGCCGCGAGGCGGTGCGGCCGCCATCGAGCTGGCGGCGGTCGGCCCGATCGCTGCCGATTGGAGCTGCGGCAACAGCGCCCTGCCGGCGCCCTTGCGAGGCTCGAGCTCGGTGTCGACGGTGGCGGCCCCAGGCAATGCGATCTCGGGTCGAGGAGCCGGTCGGCCGACGGCGGCGGATCTCGCCGTCGAGACCGATGCCGAGTTCTTCGACCGCCTGGGGTCCGCGAGCGCCGCCTCCGCCTATGTGGCGGATTTGGTGGCGGCGGTTTCGGCGATCTTCTTGCGCGATATCGACGCCGTGCCCCAGATCAGCGATCTCTACCTCTACAGCGGCGGCACGAGCTCCGATCCTTGGACCGCCACCAGCGTCGTGCCGGCGGTCTTCGAGGTGCGGGACTACTGGCTCGCCAACCGTGGCGAGGTCGAGCGCTCGTTGGTCCACTTCCTCACCGGCAAGGCGATGGGGGGCGGTGTCGCCTTCGTCGGCAGCCTGTGCGACACCGTGATGGGCTACGGGGTGACCGGCGAGATCAGCGGCCGGTGGGAGCCTTCGAACCCGCTGGCGGTGCTCGATCTGTTCACCTTCTCCCACGAGCTCGGCCACACCTTCGGGTCTCCCCACACCCACTGCTACAACGACAGTCCGCAGCCGGGCGATCCGCCGATCGATCGCTGTTGGGGGAGCCAGGACGGCTGCTACAGCGGCCCAGTCAGCATGCCGGTCGATGGTGGGGGCATCATGAGCTACTGCTCACTGCAGCCCGGCGGCACCAGCAACGTCAGCCTGTGGTTGGGGCGAGCGGGATTCTACGGCGAGCGCAGCGAGCGGGCGCCGCAGCGCATGCGGGCCTATCTCGACAGCGTTGCCTCCTGCCTACCGGCCTTCGTCGAGACGATCTTCGAAAACGGCTTCGAAACCGGCGACACCAGCGGCTGGGACGCGACCGTCGGCGGTCCTTGAACTCGCGTCTGCGGCTCTTCAGCAGCCTGCTAGCAGGTTGCTGAAAAACTCATCGGCAACCTGCGACCGAGCCCAGAAGGGCTCGGCGGCGGCTCAGCCGCCGCGACGGGAGAGGAGGCCCAAGAACCGCGCTTCTTGGGCCGGAGCGGGACGCGCAGTCAGGGGCGCGCAGCCCCTCTCGGAAAAAACAGCTAGCAGCGCTGAAAAAGTTCAGGTTCGAGGACTTCCGGCCCGCGTGGGACCCCGAGCCCAGCGGGCGAGGCGGCGCCGAGGGCGCCGAGGACGGGGCCGCCCTGGATTGGGGTGAAGGCGCGCGACATGCGCGTAGCCGGGCCGCGTAGGCCTGAGGGGGGCGCCTTTTAGCCCCCCTGGCCGGGCGCCCCTGAAATAGACAGCAGGCGCTGAAGAAGCCGCCACGCGGCTTTTTCAGCAGCCTGCTAGCTGGGGGACTCCGACGGCGTCAGGGACTGGCTCAGCTCCGGGGCCGGCTGGCGGCGCTTCGAGCGCCGCGGGGTGACGACGCTGATCGCCAGCGTGCAGGCGGCGAGGGCCAGGAAGGTGAGGTCGATGCGGATCACCTCCGGCGTGAGCAGCGGCGACATGGTGAGGTCGCCGGCGGCGGTGAGGGCGAGAAGGGCGGCGGTCAAGAAGCCGCCGGCGCGACAGACCAGGAATCCATTGGGAATCACGTAGGCCACGATGAGGCCGAGCACCCAGGTGCTCCAGAAGACCGGCTCGAGAGATTCCGCCATGAAACGGCCGGCGGCGATGGCGGCGGCCGATGCCACCACCTGGCCCACGCAGACCCCGAGGGTCAGCTTGGAGAGCCAACGATGGCGCGGCTTGGCCCCGACCTGGCGTGGCGACGGCTGGCGCTTCTCGAGCCAGATCAACGAGCCGCTGACGATGCCCAAGGACAGAACCAGGCCCGAAATGAAGTAGAGCAGCTTCAGGCCGAGGCCTCCGAAAAGGGCGTAGTGGACCGGCTGCATGGCGCCGAACAGACGGGAGCCGGCACCCTTGCCGGTGAAGGAGCTGCGATGGAAGGTCTCGCCGCTCACCAAGCTGATGCGGTGGGTTTCACCGGCCACCAGCTTGCGGTAAGGGGTGGGCTCGAGGTTGAGCCCGACCTCCGCCGACTCGTCACCGTAGTGGCGGAGCAGGAAGCTGTGCGCCTCGAATCCGGGATTGGCCGCTTCCGTGGTCTCGGCGAGCTCCGCGATGGAGAGCATGATGGCCGGGTTTCCGGTGGCTTCTCGCGGTGGTCCGGAGAACGCTTCCGTCGCCTTCCCGACATCGCCACCGAAGGCGCTCAGCACCATGATCGGGGCGAACAGGCCGAGCAGGCCGATGACGGCGCCGGTGAAGGCCATCACGCCGCCGAAGACCAGTCCCCAGACGCCGGCTTGCTTGTGGAGGTCGCTGAAGCTCATCCGCAGGCTCGGGCGCCAGCGCAACAGGAACAGCTCTTTGAACACCTTCGGGTGGGCCATGGCGCCGGAGATCAACGCCATCATCAGGAAGATTCCGATGAGGCCGACGAGGTAGCGCCCCCAGGGGCGTGGCAAATGCAGGTCCGTATGGAGATGGGTGAGAAAGTCGAAGGCGCTGTCTTCCTTCGTCGCGATCGGCTGGCCGGTGGCGGGATCGAGATTGACCCGGCGCACTCCGGTTTCGCCGAAGGTGCGGGCGTGGAAGGCGGCATTGGCCTCCGACGGTAGCTCGACGAAGACGGTCTCCTCGAAACCACCGAGGTGCTCCTCGGCGTGCTCGATCAGCGCATCGGTGCCGAGGGACTCGGCTCCCGGGGTGCGCCGGAGAGTGGGATTCTCCCAGGAGATGAGGTCGTGCTCGAAGAGGGCGATGGTGCCGCTGAAGCAGCAGACGAAGAAGATCAGGCCGCCGATGACCCCGACCCAAGAATGGATGTCGTAGAACAGCCGATAGCGGCGAGTGTCGAGGCGAAAGGGACCGATGGTCTTCTTCATAGCAAGAGCCCCGCGATGTCGAGGGCGACGAACAGGACGAGCGGCACCAGCGCTCTCAGCCAGGCCCGTCCGGTGGAGGTCGCGAAGAGAATCCACAGCATCACCATCGGCCAGATGAGGACCAAGGCGAGGCCGCCCTGAAAAGCCTGATCGAGGCCATCGAATCCCGGCATGTAGATGGTGATGGCCACGGCGATCGCAAACGACAGCAGGGTACCACCGAGCAAGCTGGCGGTGATCCGGCCGCGCCAGCGAACCTTGGTCGGTGCGCCCTTCGACGCCGCCTTCACGGTCTTGCGAGGGGAGGGGGTAGCCGTTGTCATCGCTCCTCCTCAGAGGATCCAGGCGACCGCACCGGCGGTGAGCCAGAGGACGGCGATCCACAGCGATGATCGCGGCCAAAGGCTCAGCCAGGCGGTGGCGAATAGTGCGGCCAGGGCCGCCCAGATGAGGAAGTAGGCGGCTCCCACTTCACCTCCCTGCTGGGCGATGAAGGCGGCCAAGCACAGGGCGAGGAGAATCCAGCCCGCGAAGAGCACCCACGAACGCCTGCCCGGGTGTCTCGCCAGCGGGCTTTCCTTACCCTGGTGCGCCATGGTGCCACCGAGGGCCAGGCAGGCGGCGAAAACGCCGCAGATGGTGGCCGGCATCATCGCGATCAGAAGCGCACGGTGAACTGCAGGCCACCGGCCCGCGGTGCTCCGAGCTTGCCGAGGTCACGGCCGTCGACGCTCTGGAAGGCGGTCACCGCGTAGGTCTCGTCGCTGACGTTGTTGACATAGCCGATGAGCGAGTAGCGCGCCGTCTCGTAGCCCAGGCGGAAGTTGAGAATGGTGCGCTCGTCGAGCTCGATGTCGTTGTCGACGGTGGCGAAGGCGTCGCCCTGGTAGTTGACGTCGCCGTGGACGAACCAGCCCTTGCCGAAGCGAAAGTTACCGCCGATGGCGGCGGTCACTTCCGGAGCTCCGGCGAAGCGGTTGCCGGAAAGGTCTCCTTCCGTCGCGCTCTGGAAGTCGGTGAACTCGGTGTGGGCGAAGCCGAGGGCGCCGTAGATGTTCCAGCGGCCGACGGCCTGGTAGTTGGTTTCCAGCTCGACCCCGTAGATCTCCGATTCGCCGGCGTTCTCGGTGATGAAATCGAGGGTGCTGGCGCTCTGCTGCACGTTGACCTGCTGATCGTTCCAGGAGCCGAAGTAGAGATTGCCATTGACCACGGCGCGGCCGACGTTGGCCCGGAGAGAGAGCTCGACCAGATCGAGGAACTCGGGATCGAACTCGTTCTGCCGGCCGACCAGGTTGAGCTCGGCGCCGCCGGCGCGGTAGCCGCGCTTGTAGAACAGACTGGAGGTGACGTCGTCGGTCCACTGATGGCTGATGCCCGCCTCAGGCAAGAAGGCATCGTAGTCGGTGGAGGTCGAGATCTCCGAGGTGCCGAGCTGGCTCTCCAGCAGGGCGTTGACCTGGGCGATCGCGCCGGCGAGCTGCGGCGGCAGGCCCGGGGCGGTGGGATCCGGCAGGGTGCTGATCAGGAAGGTACGGCTGAACTGCTCGGAGTCCTGTTCCTCGCTGTCCCAGCGCAGGCCGGCGAAGGCCGACCAGCGCTCGTTGACGTCCCAGTCCCAGTGCGTGAAGACGGCGAGATTGGTGGTCTCGAACTCGGCCGGGAGCTCGCCCGCGACCCGGATCGGGTTGGGGTACAAGGGCAGGAGAAAGGCCGGGATTCCGAGCTCGATCGGCCGCAGGTTGGTCTCTCCGGAGGTGTCGTTGTCGAGGTCCACCTGGGTGTAGTAGATGCCGCTGACACCGCGCACCCGGTCGATGGCGTACTCGAGGCGCAAGTCCTCGGCCCAGTTGCGGTCGACGGCGGTGCGGGCGCGATTGGAGTTTCCGCCACCGGGTGACTGGTCATCGTCGTCGAAGCGGTCGTAATCGGAGTCGAGGTAGGAGGTGATGGAGCGCACGCTCCAGGTGTCGCCGAGGGCCCAGGTCAGGTCCATGGCGAGCATCAGGGACTCGTTGTCCTCGAAGTCGTCGAGGTTCGAGAAGTTCTGCCGCGCGTCGCGATCGGCGAAATCGATGGTGTCGTTGCCGCGGCTGGTCTCGCCGTACTGCACCGAGAACAGAGCCTGCACGCCATCGCCCCGCTCTTGGGGCTGGTAGAGCCACTTGCCGCGCAGCGTGAGATTCTCGCGCGCATCGAAATCGTCTTCGTTACGCGTCGGGTTGGAGACGAAGCCCTCGGTCTCCCAATACTCGGCGGTGAAGCGCACGGCGGAATTGTCGCCGACCTGCGCATTGACCGCTGCGGCGCCTTCCCAGGTCGACTCGCTCGCCGCGCCGAGACGCCAGGAGCTGGCGTTGGTCATGGTCGGGCTCTTGGTCTGCATCAGCACCGCCCCGGCGAGGGCGTTGCGGCCGACGTTGGTGGTCTGCGGGCCACGCAGGATCTCGACCTGCTCGACGTCCCACAGGTGCATTGGACCGAAGCGCTTGGAAAAGCCGGTGAAGGCCACCCCGTCGATGTAGTAGCTGCCGAGCTCGCCGCCGCCGCCGGTGCCGACGCTGTTGTGGTTGATGCCGCGAATGCCGAAGCCTTCGCCGTTGCCGATCTGGTAGACGTTGGCGGTTTGGTTGTAGATGTCCTGCAGCTCACGCAGGGCGGCATCGGTAATGGCATCGGACTGCCAGACGGCGACGCTCTCCGGCGTGTCCTGGAGATCGTCCTGGATCAGGCTACCGGTGACCACGATGCTGTCCTCGACCACCTCCGGTGAGCTCTCCGCGGCCTCTTCGGAAGTCTCTTCGACGGTTTCGGAAACCTCTTCGACGTCTTCCCTGGGCACTGCCTCGGCAGCCTCCGAAGCGAGATCGAAGGCGAGGGTGGAGGGGACGACTAGAAAGAGCGAGGCAAGGCCAGCGACAAAGGAGCAGAGCTTCATGGGGAGATCTCCGAGGACTGCGCGTATCGAGGGGTTATTGAGATGAAGTCTCAATAAGGGCTTTCCTATTTTGGACTCATTTAGTCCTTTTTGTCAACGAAATTGCGCCGTGGAGACGGCGGCGATCGGCCGAGAGAGCCCGCCGGCGGGGCCGCTGCCGGCGAAGAGATCCGGGCACGCGATGACCTGCAAGGGTTACAATGGGTTCTCGGACCCGTGCCCGGGTCCTACTGGCTCCTCGGGGGAGGGTGCTGTCAACTTGCTCTCGGAGCCCGCTCGGTGACGTTTTCGCCGCTCCACTCGGAAATCCGTGGCCCTGGTATCGCGACCGACGAAAAGGTCGGTGGCGTTGACCACTTCCGAGGGGAAGGTTCGTTCGGCGGGATCCAAAGGAGATTGGGATGTCGAGGGATTTGAGCGTTGTGAGGATTTTGCTGCTCTTGCTGGTGGTGTCCGTGGTTCCCGCTCAGGGCCAAGTGATGGTGCAGGGAGGCCAGGTGGCGATCAACCAGGTGACCGCGGGCAATCAGGACTTCGCGGCGATCGACGTCAGCAGCGACGGCGTCTTCGCGGTGTTGTGGGAGAGCGCCGATCAGGATGGATCGGCGGACAACGTTTATCTGCGCCGATTCGGGGCCGATGGGGTGGCCCTCGGCGACCAGATGAGAGTCAATGTCGAGACCGACGACGATCAGCACGATCCGGACGTCGCCTTTCTCAGCGATGGCCGGCTGGTGGTGGTCTGGGACAGTGACCAGCAGGACGGCAGCCAGCGGGGAGTCTACGGACGCTTGTTCGACACCGCCGGCGCTCCGGTGACGGGTGAGTTTCTGGTCAATCAGGTGACCGATGGCGATCAGAACGATCCGGTGGTGGCGGCCGGCCTCAATGGTGGGTTCCTGGTCGCTTGGGAGACCAACCCGGTGGCCAACCCGGCCGAGAACGTCGCCGCACGGCTGTTCGACAGCACCGCCACGGCGGTTGCCGACCAGTTCCTGGTCAACATCACCTTGACCGGTGACCAGGAGGACATCGACGTCGCCTCCGACGGCGCCGGCAATTTCGTGCTGGTGTGGGAGAGCGACGACCAGGATTCCAGTCCCGACAGCATCGTGGCACGGCGGGTCGATGCCTCCGGGGCCCTCCAAGGCGGCGAGATTGCGGTCAACGCGACGTCTGCTGGCATCCACTTCGATCCGGCGCTGGTAGTGCAGCCGGACGGCCGCTTCCTGGTGGTGTGGGAAGAGTTGCCGCCCACCCCCGGGCCCTCGGCCGTCGTCGGGCGCCTGTTCGCCGCCGATGGCACGGCGATGACGTCCGATCTGCGCATCGATGACGGCCAGGGCAGTGCGGAGCTGCCGGGCGCCGCCGGCGGCCCGAGCGGTGACTTCTTGGTGGCCTGGCACGACGACTTCCTCGACAGCGGCGAGCTCACCATCGTCGGACGCCACGTCACCGCCGAGGGCATTCTGCGCGGCGCCGTCGAGCGGCTGAGCCCAGAGGTCGCCGGGGACCAGGCGGTGGCGCGGCCCATCGTGGGGACCGATGGCCGCGGTTTCACGGTCTGGGAGACCGACACGGGAACGGCGATCAACAGCCTCGATCTGTTCGGACGACGTGTCGAGCTGCCGATCTTTTTCGATGGCTTCGAGTCTGGAGACGTCAGCGCCTGGTCGGCGGTGGTGCCCTAGGAACTTGTCGGATGGCGGGCGGCCAGTGCTCTGGCGCCGCTCGCTCAACTCTCCAACTTCGCAATCGTCGGATTACCGCCGCCTCCCACCTTCCGGGGAGGCGGTGGCATCCGGTGCTGCCACCAATGTGACGATCTCGGGGCGGGCCGAAGGAGTCGGCCGATTCGGATTTGACGTCTTTTTGCCGATTCTTGACCGGATCGCATCACTTCGGCTCCCAGCTCCCGCTAGCGGTCCGGCCGATAGCCCCCGGCGGGGTGAAATCGCAGGTCGAGCCCGGAAGGCTCCTGGTGCGCCCCTGTGCTAGGTTTTTTTCGGGGCCAGTACCGGCTATTTCCTTTGATTTCGGCAGGATTTGGGGAGGAACCGTCATGCGGCAGCGTTTTCCGTTCGCGCTTCTGTTGTTGGTCTCGATGTTGGGCACCCCGCTCTGGGCTCAGCCTGATCTCACCGCCACCAAGAGCAACGACCTCACCGGCAACGGCACCGTCGGCACGCCCTTCAACTGGTCCATCGTGGTGGCGAATGGCGGCGATGCCACCGCCACCTTCGGCTTCGGCGGCTTCATGCTGACCGACGTCCTCCCCAATGCCGGCCTCACCTACGGCACACCTTCGGTGAGTCAATCCGGGGTGACCGGCAGTGCCATCTCTTGCACCATCTCGGCGGCCTTTGTGCTGCAGTGCACGCCGGCCACCGGCAATGTCGACATCTCGGCCGGCGGATCCTTCACGGTGACGATCCCGGTGACGCCGACCACGGCGGGCACCTTCGACAACCCGCGCACCAGCGGCATTTGCATAGCCGATCTGGTCAACGCCATCCCCGAAACGGACGACACCAACAATCTTTGTTCCGATTCGGTGACCGTGACCACCGGAGCGGTCGGTCCGGACTTGACGGTGGTGAAGAGCAACAACCGCCTCGGCTCGGTCCTGCTTGGTGTCGATTGGGACTGGTCCCTTCAGGTCGCCAACGGCGGCTCGGCGGCCGCCGACTTCGCTTCCGGCGAGGTCATCCTGCGTGACAGCCTGCCCGACAGCGGTCTCACCTACGGCATGGTCTCGGTGAGCTCCCAGACCGACATCACCGGCAGCGGCACGATCTCTTGCGCCGTTGCGACCTCGGTGCTCACTTGCATCGCCTCCGCAGGCAACGTCAACCTGGCGGCGGCGACCGGTGGCTTCACCGTCTCCGTCAGGGTCGACGCCACCGTGACCGGCACCTTCGACAACCCGCGCAGCGGCGGCGTCTGTGCGATCGATCCCGATGGCGCGATCACCGAGGGCAACGAGACCAACAACTCCTGCAGCGACTCGATGGTGGTCAACCCGTCGCCGGATCTGGTGGCGACGAAATCCAACGACGCGGGCGGGAGCGCCCTCGTCGGCACGCCCTTCAACTGGTCGATCACGGTGCGCAATCAGGGGACTGTCGATGCCGTCGTTCCCTCGGCAGCGTTTCTGCTGCTCGATGCCCTGCCGGACGCCAGCATGACCTACGGCTCGCCATCGGTGGGCGCGGTGAGTGGCGTCACCTTCGATGTCGGAGCTTCCATCTCGTGCTCGATCACCACCGCGCTCTTGACCTGCACGACCGCCGGAGGCGGTTTGACCATCGCTCCCAACGGCACCTTCACGGTGACCTTCGCGGCTACCGCCTCGGTGGCCGGCACCTTCGACAATCCGCGCTCCGGCGGGGCTTGTACGGTCGACGGCAACAACACCGTGACCGAGTCCGATGAGAGCAACAATCAGTGCTCCAACTCGGTGGTCGTCGGCACCGCCGTCGTGGGGCCGGATCTGACCGTCGGCAAGACCAACGATGTCGGTGGCACCGTCGGCCAGGGTGGCGACTGGGATTGGACCTTCCAGGTGGCCAATGGTGGCACCCAGCCGGCGACTTTCTCTGCCGGTGATGCGATCCTGAGCGACAACTTGCCGGCCAGTGGTCTGACCTACGGCTCGCCGGTGGTGGGCTCGCAGGTCGGCATCAGCGGTACCGGCAGCATCAGTTGCGGCGTGATCGGCTCGGACCTGACCTGCAGTGCCAGCGGCGGCACTGTGGTCCTCGCCGCCGGCAGCGGTAGCTTCCTGGTGACCTTGCCGGTCACTCCGACCACCTTCGGCACCTTCGACAACCCGCGCTCCGGGGGGGCTTGCAGCGTCGACCCGGGAGGGGTGATCAGCGAGGGCGACGAAGGCAACAACGCCTGCAGCAACTCGGTGATGGTGACGCCTTCGCCGGATCTGACGGCGATCAAGAGCAACGACACCTCCGGCACCGGTAGCGTCGGGACGCCGTTCACCTGGTCGATCACGGTGCGCAACGGGGGCACCGCCGCGGCTACCGTCGGCACCGGTGGGTTCTTGCTGCTCGACACCCTGCCGGACAGCGGCATGACCTACGGGACACCGTCGATCACCTCCGAGAGCGGTATCACCTACTCGGCCGGAGGCACCGCCATCGACTGTTCGGTGGCCTCGGACGTGCTGTCCTGCGTGCCCGACGCCGGCAACGCGATCATCGCCGTCAACGGCTTCTTCACGGTCGAGGTCGCGGCGACACCGACCACCTTCGGCACCTTCGACAACCCGCGTAGCAGCGGCAACTGCATCACCGACCCGACCAACCAGGCCTTCGAAATCGACGAGAGCAACAACACCTGCTCCGATTCGGTGAGCGTGCCGCCGCCGCTGCCGGACCTGACGGTGGTGAAGAGCAACGACGTCGGCGGCGCGACGGAAGAAGCGGCGACCTGGACCTGGTCGCTGCAGGTGGCCAACGGCGGCCTCGGGACGGCGACCTTCGATGCCGGCGAGCTCATCCTGAGCGACAACCTGCCGGCTTCCGGTCTGGCCTACGGCACCCCGGTGGTGACCCCCGGGGCGGCGCTGTCGGGCACCGGATCGGTGAGCTGCGGCATCGTCAGCGGCGACCTCACCTGCACGGCGAGCGGCGGTACGGCCATCCTCGGCAGCGGGGTCGCCTTCACGGTGACCGTGACGGTCGACCCTTCGGCGGCCGCGACCTACGACAATCCGCGTTCCGGTGGCGCCTGCGCCATCGATCCTTCCGCCTTGATCACCGAGGCCAACGAAACCAACAACGCCTGCAGCGATTCGGTGGCGGTGGTGGCGTCGCCGGATCTGACCGTTGCCAAGAGCAACGATGTCGGCGGCACCGGCGTCGTCAACGAGACCTTCCAGTGGAGCCTGGTGGTCAGCAACGGCGGCGGCGTAGCGAGCTTCGCCAGCGGTGCGCGCATCCTGCTCGACGAGCTGCCGACGACGGACATCACCTATGGTTCCGCCGCCGTCTCGGCGACGTCGGGGCTCTCCGGCAGTGGCACCGTCGCCTGCGCTATCGCCACCTCGGTGCTCACCTGCACGGCGAGCGGCGGCAACGTCGACTTCGGTGACGGTGGCACCTTCACGGTGACCTTCGACGCCACGGCGACGAGCGCCGCGACCTACGACAATCCGCGTTCCGGCGGCACCTGTGCGGTCGATCCGGACGACGCCGAGCTCGAGAACGCCGAGGGCAACAACGGCTGCTCGGATTCGGTGGAGGTCTTCGAGCTGCCTGATCTGACGGCGACCAAGAGCAACGACGTCTCCGGCTCGACGGAGGAGGCGGCGACCTGGACCTGGTCGGTGACGGTCGCCAATCAGGGGGCGGTGGCGACGACCTTCGCCGCCGGCGAGACCATCCTCACGGATGAGCTGCCGGCGAGCGATCTCGCCTACGGCACGGCGTCGGTGGGTGCGGTCACCGGCGTCTCCGGTGGCGGTACCGTCGCCTGCACCATCGCCACCGCTGTGCTGACCTGCAGCGCCAGCGGCGGTGATGTCGTGCTGGCGGCGACCACCGGCAGCTTCACGGTGAGCTTCTCGGTCGATCCGTCGATGGCGGGAACGTTTGCCAACCCGCGCTCCGGCGGTACCTGTGCCGTCGACCCGGGGGCGGTGATCGACGAGGCGGACGAAAGCAACAACGGCTGCTCGAACTCGGTCGATGTCGCGGCCTCGCCGGACCTGACGGTGGTGAAGAGCAACGACCTGACCGGCTCGGGCGTCGTCGGGGCGCCCTTCGAGTGGTCTCTGGTGGTGACCAACGGCGGCGCTGCAGCGAGCTTCCCGAGCGCTGCCCGGATCCTGCTCGATCAGCTTCCGGATACGGACATGACCTACGGCACGGCGGCGGTTTCGGCCCAGTCGGGGGTCTCGGGAGCGGGCACCATCGCCTGCGCCATCGCCGGCTCGGATCTCACCTGTACGGCGAGCGGCGGTGGGGTCGACTTCGCCGTCGGCGGCACCTTCACGGTGAGCTTCGACGCCACGCCGCAGGCCGAGGCCAGCTTCGTCAATCCGCGTTCCGGCGGCGTCTGTGCGGTCGATCCGGATGACGCTGAGCTCGAGACCGCCGAAGGCAACAACGGCTGCGGCAATGTGGTCGACGTGGTGGCCCTGCCGGACCTGGCGGTGGTGAAGAGCAACGATGTCGGTGGCGCGACGGAGGAGGCGGCGACCTGGACCTGGTCGCTGACGGTCACCAACGGCGGTGCGGGCGACGCCACCTACCTCGACGGTCAGGCGATTCTCGGCGACAGCCTGCCGGGCGGCGCGATCAGCTACTCCGGCGCGACCGTCGGTGCCCAGGCCGGGATCTCCGGCAGCGGCACCATCGACTGCACGCTAAGCTCCATCGACCTGTTGTGTCAGGCGAGCGGCGGAGACGTGGTGATCGCCGCCGGCAGCGGCACCTTCACGGTCGAGTTGACGGCCGATCCGAGCGGCGCCGGCACCTTCGACAATCCGCGCGCCGGCGGTGCCTGCGCCGTCGACCCGGGCGGTGCCCTGGAAGAAGAGGACGAGACCAACAACACCTGCTCCGACAGCGTCGTCGTGGCGGCATCACCGGACTTGACCTCGAGCAAGATCAACGACACCTCCGGCAGTGGCGGCGTCGGGGTGCCCTTCGACTGGTCGATCACGGTCAGCAACGGCGGCGCCGTCGCCAGCTTCCCGGCGGCGTCTCGCATCCTCCTCGATGCCCTGCCGACCGGCAACGTCACCTACGGTACGCCGGCGGTGACTGCCTCGAGCGGTCTCTCCGGCAGCGGCACCGTGAGCTGCGCCATCGCCAGCGGCGATCTGGAGTGCACGGCGGACGGTGGCAACGTCGATCTCGCCGACGGCGGCAGCTTCACGGTGGCCGTCGTGGTCACCCCGACGGCGATCGGTTCGTTGGTCAATCCGCGCACCGGCGAGGTTTGCGCCGTCGATCCCGATGGCGTCGAGGCGGAGACCGACGAAGGCAACAACGGCTGTGGCGACACGGTGGTGGCCCAGGGGCCGGATCTGATCGTCGAGAAGCTCAACGACAACCTTGGCATGGGCAGCTTGGGAGTGCCTTTCGAGTGGACCCTGGACGTCCTCAATGACGGGCCGGGAGTGGCGGTTTTCGCCTCCGGTGAGGTGTTCTTGCGGGACGATCTGCCGTCCGGCGCGACCTACGGTACCTTCGCCATCGACGCCATCACAGGAGTGACCGGAGCCGCCAACCTGGTCTGTGGGGTGAGTGCCCAGGTGCTCACCTGTGTCGCCACCGGCGGCGCGGTGGAGTTGGCTCCAGGAGCCCACGTCGCCGTGCGCGGGATGGCGACGCCGACCGCCGCGGGGGCCCTCGAAAACCCGGCGGACGGAGGTGTCTGCGCGGTCGATCCGGCGAACGTCGCCGCCGAGCTCGCCGAAGACAACAACGACTGCAGCGACCGGGTGGTGGTGGATGCGCCGGATCTCCGGCTGACCAAGACCAGCGATCTTGGCTCGGTGCGGATCGGTGAATTCATCACTTACACCCTCGACTACGAGAACGTTGGCAGCCGCGAGGCGACCGGCGTGATCCTGACCGAGAGGGTGCCGGACCTGACGGTCTTCGTCGCCGCCAGCAGCACCGCCGGCTGGGTTTGCCTGCCGGACGAGACCGCCGGCAGTGACTGCGATCTCGACCTCGGCACGGTGGCGGCCGGTGAGTCCGGCAGCGCCCTCTTCGTGGTCGAGGTGATCGGCGGCGGGGCCGGAGACAGCATCAGCAACCAGGCCTTCATCGCCGACGACGGCAACAACGGCGACGATGCCGAGCCGGCCGACAACCAGGCCGAGGCGGTGGTCGGTCTGATCGCCGATATCCCGACCCTCGGCCAGTGGGGCCTGCTCCTCACCTTCCTGCTGCTGGCGGCGGTCGGTGTCCGGGTGCTGCGGCGGCAGCGATCGTAGGAGGTGTACGTTAGCCGTCGCCGGGTTGGGCCCCGGCGGCGGCTTTGCCCTGTCGCTGGACGGTGCTGTCCCAGGCGCTGGTGTTGCCGGCCTCGAAGCCGTCGAGGAAGAGCTCGCCGGCGGCCCAGGCGAGGGCGCCGCGAATCTGCTCCTTGAAGCGACTGTCCTGGAAGGTCTCGGAGCGATGCCCGAGGGCGGTGTAGAAGGCGCGGCCGCCATCGAAATCGTGCGCCCAGGCGATCGGGTGGTCATCGCCCATCGCGCCGCTGCCGGGATTGTAGGAGTCTTCGTCGAGGGTCAGGACGACTTCCACCACGGAGCGCGGGTTGGCGCGGAAGTTGTACCACTCGTCCTCGAAGGAGGTGGTTGGGGCGGTGAAGCCCGCCCCGGGGTGGGTCGGCGCCTCGAGCTCGAGGGTGGCGGTCTGAATCGCCGGATGGGAGAGAAACCAGGCGCCGTTGCCGAGCAGCTCGCCGTACCACGGCCAACCGTACTCGCAATCGGCGGCGGCATGGATGCCGACATAGCCGCCGCCGCTCTGGATGAAGCCCTCGAAGGCCGCCTGCTCGGGAGCATCGAGAACATCGCCGGTGGTCGAAAGCCACACCACGACATCGAAGGCGCCGAGGCCCACGGGGGTGAAAACGGTGGTCTGGTCGGTGACCGTGACGCTGTGTCCTTCCTCGCTGGCGATCTGCTGGATCATGGTGACGCCGTCGGCGATCGAGGGATGGGCGAAGCCTTCGGTACGGGTGAAGACCAGAACGTCGAGGGGAGCGGCCACGGTGGTCGCCGCGATGGCGAGCACGACGACGGCGAAGAGCGGCAAAGAGAGCTTACGAAGCATGAAACCTCCGGCAGAAATATTCATTTCGGCGCATATTTTACCGATGTGAAGTCGATGCGGCCATCGGCCGGCCGATGGCCTGACCTCACTCGTCGGTCAGGCGCTCGAGGTTGCTCTTGAAGAGGGCATTGTCGGGCTCGAGCTCCAAGGCGCGCTCGAGGGCGGCGATGGCGCCGGCACGATCGCCCATCAAGTAGGCGACGTTCGAGCGGTACTGGTAGATCAGCACTTCGTTCGGAGCTTGGCCCTCGGCCGTGGCAAGGAGGTGCAGGGCCGCCGGATAGTCGCCCCGCCGAGCGGCTTCGCTGGCGCCCTCGATCAGGCGGGCGACGGCCGGCTCGGCGGCCGGTCGCGGATCGCGGCGGCCGGTCAATCGAAGGAGAGCTTCGGCCGAGGGTTCGTACTGCGGGTCGTAGCGCAGCGCCGTGCGATAGTCGGCGATCGCCGCATCGACCTCCTCGCGGAGCTCGAAGAGGACCGCCCGATTGTGGTAAGCCTCGACGTTGAGAGGCTCGAGCTCGAGGGCTCGGTCGAGCTCCCGGAGGGCCTCTTCGTGGCGCCCCAGCGAGCCGAGGGCGCCGGCGAAGCTGGCGCGTAGCGCGGCGTTGTCGGGCTCTTCGGCGACCAGCCGGGCGTAGCGGTTGGCGGCCTCGCGGTAGCGCCCGGCGCGAAAGTCGATGGCGGCGAGGTTGCGCTCACTGACCGCCGTGTCGTGAATCTCCTCGGCCGCAGGGCTGGCGCCGGCGAGGTAGCCCAGGTTGGCGAGGTGCTCGCGCTGGGCCTGCTGAACGCGCGACGTCTCGGTGTCGGGTGAGTCGTCCTGGCGGCGTCCTTCCGCCGGCTCCCAGGTGGCGATGCGGCTTTTCACCTGCAACTCCGCCAGGCCCTCGCTGAGCACCCGTCCCGGCATTTTTTCCGCCGCCGGCAGGTCGAGGAGTGCGAGGACCGTCGGCGCGATGTCGAGAATCGAAGCGCCATCGAAGCGGCTGCCCGGGACGACCCGATGGCCGTAGAGATAGAGGATTCCTTCGAGGCGGTGGAAGCGCTCCGAGACGCGCCGCAGGTCGCGGGTCTTCGAGGGGTCGTCGTGGAGCGTACCGAGCTCGAAACCGTGGTCCGAGAGCACCACCAGGGTGGTGTCTTCATCCATCGCCGCGAGGTATTCGCCGACCAGCTCGTCGGCGAAGCGGTACATGCCTTCCACCGCCCGGCCGTACTTCGCCTGCTGCTCGGCGAGTTCGCCGGCGAGGCCCTCGGCGCGGAACAGGTGACCGAAGAGATGGGACGTCGAGTCGACACCCTCGATATAGATCATCGCCAGGGCGGGCCGTTCGCGGCGCCACAGGTCGAGGCCGATGTCGCGATAGCTCTGGGCGGTGGCGAGGGCCCAGCGGAAATGGGCCAAATCGTTGCTGAAGTCGAAGCTGGCGGCGAGGTCCTCGGCGCTGACGTCGACGAAGGGCGCCAGATCCTCAAGGCCGAGATCTCCCGGCCGGCGCAAGAAGGGAGCCATCCGGTCGGCGGCGTCCGGCGGCCAGGTCTTGTCTCGCGCCGATTCTTGCGGCAATCCCGGGTTGCTTCTCCGGCCGCCGGCGAAGCCGCCTCCGAAGAGGAAGTGATAGGCCACGTGATCGCTGATCATGGTGCCTTCGATGGGCTCCGGCGGCCAGGTCGCCCACCAGCCGACGGTGGCGACCGGGCGTTCGTTGCGGGAGGCGATGTTCCACAGCGCCTCGACCCGTCGCAGGCGCGAGCTCGCCGGGATTTCGCGGCCGCGGGAGTCACTGGCGACGAAGTGGCCGATGCCGTGATCCACCGGCTCGCGACCGGTGGCGATGGTGGTCCAGAGGATCGGCGAGAGCAAGGGCCTCTGGCTGCGCAGGGAACCGGCAGCGCCGTTCCGGCGCAGCTCGGCGAAGTGGGGCAGCTCGCCTTCGGGGATCAGCAAGTCGACGACCTCCGGATCCATGCCGTCGAGGCCGAGGACCAGCACCCGCGACGGGCTGCCACCGCAGGCCAAACAGGCCAGACAAGAGAGGGCGATGGCGACCGGGAGGAGGGTGCGAAGCATCGCCGCCAGGCTACCAGTCCGTCGCCTGAGGAGCTGCCGTCCGGGGGGCGCGATCAGCGCGTCTTGAGGCGCCCGAGGCCGCCGTCGATACCCCACACCTGACCGCTCACCCAGGAGCCCGCCGGCGACAGCAGCCAGGCCATCACATCGGCGATCTCTTCCGGCCGACCGACCCGGCCCACCGGGTGCAGGGCGAGGGAGGCTTCGAGGGCTTTGGGATTGTCGACGATGCGGCGGCTCATCTTCGAATCGACCAGGCCTGGAGCGACGGCGTTGAAGCGAATCCCGCTGGTGGCGTAGGTGGCGGCGGCGGAGCGTGTCAATCCCTCGATGCCGGCCTTGGCGGCGGCGATCGCTTCGTGGTTGGCGAGGCCGATGGAGGCGGCGGCGGAGGACACCAGGACGACCGAGCCGCCACCGCGACGGAAGGCGCGGCCGGCGGCGCGGACGACGGCGAAGGCGGTGCCGAGATTGGTGGCGAGGGTGTCGTCGAGATCGCGGGCGGTGGTCAGGTGGGCGGGCTTGAGGAGGATCGAGCCGGCGCAGTTGGCGGCGCCGACGAAGTTGCCGGGGAGGTTCTGGGCTTCTTCGAAGGCGGCCGCGACCTGATCGAAGTCGCGACCGTCGACGCGTAGGGGAACGCCGGCGACCTCGTCCGCCAACTCTTCGAGCTCGGCGAGATTTCGTCCGGCGACCACGACGTGGGCGCCGTCTCGCGACAGGCGGTGGGCGAGGGCACGACCGACAGCTCCGGTGGCGCCGAGGATGAAGTAGATCGGGGTTTCGTCCGCCGTGTTCATGGCAGTTCTCCGAGGGTTGGCAATGGGATGACCGGCGCGAGGGTTCCGGCTATCACTTGGTTTCGCTGATGGGGCGACAACGGATGCAGTCGACGTTTGCGGTCGCGGCGCGGCTCAGAGAAAGCTCAGGGCGAGCGGGGCGCGAAGCGACCAGGCGAGGGTGCGGAGCCAGTTGCTGGTCACCAGGCGATCGACGGTCGCGCGATCGTGGCCGAGGATGAGCTGGCGATGGAGCGGGATCTGGACCACCGCCGTCGAGCCCCAGATCAGCGCCAGCAGGCCGGCGCCGAGCCAGTGCAGCGGGTCACCCGGGGCGGCGACGACGAGGGCGATGGCGGTGCCCAGCTCGAGCAGCATCAGCGGACCGACGACCCAGCCGGTGCGCCGCTGATGCTCGACCGCATAGCGGCGCGAGGCCTCCGCCGGCACGGCCCCGAAGAGCGGGTAGTGGACGATCTGTACGAACCAGATCAGCCCCGCCATGGCGACGGTGGCACCGGCGTGCAGCAGCGCGATCACGGCGGCGGGGGAGCTACTCGTTGTCGCCCAGGCTGGGCAGGTCGAGGCCCCGCTCGCGGGCGCAGCGGCGGGCGATGTCGTAGCCGGCGTCGGCGTGCCGCATGACACCGGTGGCCGGGTCGTTCCACAACACCCGCTCGAGGCGGCGGTCGGCCTCTTCACTGCCATCGGCGCAGACCACCAGGCCGGAGTGCTGCGAATAACCCATGCCGACGCCGCCGCCGTGATGGAGGGACACCCAGGTGGCGCCGCTGGCGGTGCTCAGCAGGGCGTTGAGGAGCGGCCAGTCGGAAACCGCGTCGGAGCCGTCGAGCATCGCCTCCGTTTCGCGATTGGGGCTGGCGACGGAGCCCGAGTCGAGGTGATCGCGGCCGATCACCACGGGGGCCTCGAGCTCACCGCGGCGGACCATCTCGTTGAACGCCAGGCCGAGGCGGTGGCGATCGCCCAGACCGACCCAGCAGATGCGCGCCGGCAGGCCCTGGAACTGGATGCGCTGGCGCGCCATGTCGAGCCAGCGGTGGAGATGGGGGTCGTCCGGGATCAGCTCTTTGACCTTCTGGTCGGTCTTGTAGATGTCCTCCGGGTTGCCGGAGAGGGCCGCCCAGCGGAAGGGGCCGACGCCGCGGCAGAACAGCGGCCGGATATAGGCCGGCACGAAACCGGGAAAGTCGAAAGCCCGCCCGACGCCTTCGTCCTTCGCCACCTGGCGGATGTTGTTGCCGTAGTCGAAGGTCGGAATGCCGAGGTCGTGGAAGGCCAGCATGGCCTCGACGTGGCGCGCCATCGCCTGGCGAGCCGCGGCTTCGACCTCGGCCGGCGCCGTTTCCTGTTTCTGGCGCCATTGGTCGACGCTCCAGCCGATCGGCAGGTAGCCGTGGAGTGGGTCGTGGGCGGAGGTTTGGTCGGTGACCGCGTCCGGCCGCACGCCGCGCCGGACCAGCTCCGGCAAGACCTCGGCGGCGTTGCCGAGGAGGCCGACAGAGAGCGGCTCGTCGGCGCCCTCGAGGAGGGCGAGGGCCTCGTCCAGGCTGGTCGCTTTGCGGTCGACGTAGCCGGTGCGGAGGCGAAAGTCGATGCGTGTCTCGTCGCATTCGACGGCCAGCATCGAGGCGCCGGCGAGGGTGGCGGCCAGGGGCTGGGCGCCACCCATGCCGCCGAGACCGGCGGTCAGGATCCAGCGGCCGGCGAGGTCGCCGCCGAAGTGCTGGCGGCCCATCTCGACGAAGGTCTCATAGGTTCCTTGGACGATGCCCTGGCTGCCGATGTAGATCCACGAGCCGGCGGTCATCTGGCCGTACATCATCAGGCCGCGGCGGTCGAGCTCGCCGAAATGCTCCCAGTTGGCCCAGGAGGGCACCAGGTTGGAGTTGGCGATCAGCACCCGCGGCGCATCGCGGTGGGTCTTGAACACTCCCACCGGCTTGCCCGACTGCACCAGGAGGGTCTCGTCGTCTTCCAGCCGCTCGAGGGTGGCGACCAGGCGGTCGAAGGACGGCCAGTCGCGCGCCGCTCGTCCGACGCCGCCGTAGACCACCAGCTCTTCGGGCCGCTCGGCGACTTCCGGATCGAGGTTGTTGCACAGCATGCGCAGCGGCGCCTCCGTCAGCCAGCTCTTGGCGCTTCGCTGGCTGCCCCGGGCGGCGCGAATGATGCGATCGGGGTCGAGTCGAGTGTTCAACGGTTGCTCCTTCCGGCAGGTCGAGGGGCATCGATCGGTGGCACCACACGGTAGCGGGCACCGAGGTCGTAGCGGCTGCTGGGGTAGGTGAGGGTGGCGGCGGTGACCACCTCGCCACCGTTCCAGGTACGCCGCAGCAGTCGCAGACAGGGCTCGGTCGGGTCGAGGGCGAGGAGCGCAGCGGTTTCGCCGTCGGGGGTGACCGCCTGCACGATGTGCTCCATCTCTTCGGGCTCGATCAGGTCGAGGAGGTGCTCCGACGGGGTGATCTGGGCGAAATCGATGTCGAGGAAGGTCGGCGAGAATCGCGGGTTGACCCAGCGCTCCTCGAGCTGGATCGGTACTTCGTCGTCGAGGTGGACCAGGATCACCTGGAAGACGGCGCTGCCGGCGTCGAGCTCGAGGCGGGCGGCGAGCTCGTCGTCCGCCGCGACCGAGCGCCGCAGCACCTCTCGCGAGCGGTGGCGGCCGCCGCCGGCGGCGATCTCGTCGGCGATGTTGCGGAGCTCCAGCAGGCTGGCGTGGCGCGGTGGCTCGGCGACGAAGGTGCCGCGGCCGGCGACCCGTTCGAGGATGCCCTCCTGGCTGAGCTCGGTGAGGGCCCTGTTGACCGTCATGCGGCTGACGTCGAGGGCCCGAACCAGCTGGTTCTCGGAAGGAATGCGTCGTCCCGGCGACCAATGACCGGCGCGAATCCGGCCGCGGATGCGGTCCTTGATCTGTTGGTAGAGGGGAACCGGCGAATCGGCCTCGACGGGGGCCAGGCTCATGCCGGTCGCTCCCGGCCGGGGTGCCACTCGCCGGCGAGGTAGCGGCCGACGCAGGGATTGGCGCCGAGGTTGGCCACCAGGGCGGCGGGCTTCGAGCAGTCCCAGAGGGCGAGGTCGGCGCTCTTGCCGACCTCGAGGGTGCCGGCTTGATGGGCCACCCCGAGGGCCGCCGCGGCGTGGCGGGTGATGCCGGCGAGGGCCTCCTCGGGAGTCAGGTGAAAGAGCACCGTGCCCAGGCTGGCGGCGGCGAGCAGCGAGTGGAGGGGCGAGCTGCCGGGGTTGAGATCCGTCGCCAGGGCGATGGCGACGCCCCGGCGCCGCAGCTCGGCGACCGGCGGTCGCTGACTCTCGCGCAGGAAGAAGAAGGCTCCGGGGAGCAGCACGGCCACGGTGCCGGCGGCCGCCATGGAGGCGACGCCGGCTTCGTCGAGATACTCGAGGTGGTCCGCCGAGAGCGCCCCGAAGCGGGCCGCCAGGGCGGCTCCGCCCTGATTGCTGAGCTGCTCGGCGTGGAGCTTGACCGGCAGGCCGAGGTCCGCCGCGGCCCGGAACAGGCGCTCGATTTGCTCGGGCGAGAAGGCGATGTGCTCGAGAAAGCCGTCGACGGCGTCGGCCAAACCGGCCGCAGCCACTGCCGGCAGCGTCTCTGCGATCACCCGTTCGAGGTAGGCGTCGCCGTCGCCGGCGAGCTCCGGCGGCACCGCGTGGGCGCCGAGGAAGCTGGTGTGGACGGACACCGGGAGCTCCTCGCCGAGGCGCCGGGCGACCTCCAGCATGCGTTTTTCGGTGTCCATTTCGAGGCCGTAGCCGCTCTTGATCTCGACCCGCGTCACCCCTTCCCGCAGCAGACCTTCGAGGCGTCCGCGGGCGCCCGCCAAGAGCTCGTCGAAGCTGGCGCGTCGGGTGGCCTCGACGGTCGAGTTGATGCCGCCGCCGCGGCGGGCGATCTCGGCATAGGGCACGCCCGAAAGGCGCTGCTCGAATTCGTCGAGGCGATCACCGCCCCACACCAAATGGGTGTGGCAGTCGATCAGGCCGGGGGTCACCAGGCGCGAACCGCAGTCGCGCTCGTTGGCGGCGACGAGCTCCGGTGGTCGCTCGTCGTCGCCACCGACCCAGAGAATCTGCCCCCCACGCACGGCCAGCGCCCCGTCGTCGATCAGGCCATAGGGCCGTGGTCCGGCCATGGTGGCGAGGCGGGCGTGGCGCAGCAAAAGGTCGCAGTGGGAGAGGTCTTGCATCGGGATCGAGCTCCTCGCTAGACTTGTCTATACAAGTTAAGTCAGCCGCCCGATTCAAGTCAACCGTCCGTTGAAAGCCAGTCGATTCCCCTTGGGGAGTCCCGAGCGACCATGACCAGCAGCTTTTACTGCGATCACCTCTTCACCGGCAGCCAATGGCTCGCCGGGGTGCGCCTCGAAGTCGATACCGCGGGTTTCATCGCCGATCTGGAGGTGGCGCCGCCGCGTCCCGCAGACCGGCCGGTGGCGGGCTGTGTCGTGCCCGGCGTGCCGAACGCCCACTCCCACGCCCATCAGCGCGCCATGGCCGGTTTCGCCGAGCGTTCGGGCCCGGGCGACGACTCTTTCTGGACCTGGCGTGAAGTGATGTATCGCCACGCCAGTCGCATGGGTCCCGAGGAGCTCGAAGCGGTGGCCGCCATGCTCTACGTCGAGATGCTCGAGGCGGGCTACACGGCGGTGGGGGAGTTCCAGTATCTCCACCACGATCCAGCCGGTCGCCCCTATGCCGATCTGGCGGAGCTCTCCCGGCGGTGCTTGGCCGCGGCGGAGCAGACCGGCATCGGCCTCACCAGCCTGCCGGTGCTCTACTGCAGCGGGGGCTTCGGGGGACAGCCACCGCAGCCCGGGCAGCGACGCTTCGTCAACGATGTCGAGACCTTCCTCCGCCTGGTCGAGGGGCTCGAAGGCGAGGCCTCACCGCAGCACGCCGTCGGCGTGGCACCGCACTCCCTGCGCGCTGTCGATGCGGAGTCCCTCGCCAGCCTGGTGTCGGCCTTCGCCGGGCGCGGGCCGATTCACCTTCACGTCGCCGAGCAGCAGCGGGAAGTCGCAGACTGCTTGGCCTGGAGCGGCGCTCGTCCCGTCGCCTGGCTGCTCGATGCGGCGCCGGTGGACGAGCGCTGGTGCCTGATCCACAGCACCCACCTGGATGACGACGAAGTCCAGCGTTTGGCGGCGAGCGGTGCCGTCGCCGGCCTCTGCCCGACCACCGAGGCCAATCTCGGCGATGGCTTCTTCCGGGCGGTGCCCTATCTCGCCGCCGGCGGCGCCATCGCCATCGGCTCCGATAGCCACAGCTCGATCAGCCCGGTCGAAGAGCTGCGCTGGCTCGAGTACGGCCAGCGTCTGCGGCGCGAGCAGCGCAATTGCCTGGCCGGTGGCCCCCGGACCAGCACCGGCCGACGCCTGTTGACTGCCGTGCTGGACGGCGGAGCCCAGGCTCTGGGTCGTCCCATCGGCGCCCTCGAGCCTGGCCGCCGGGCAGACTTCGTCGCCCTCGACACCGATCATCCGTTGCTCTACGGCCGGACCGACGACGATTGGCTCGATGCCTGGACCTTCTCCGGCAACGCTCCGCTAGTGCGCGAGGTGATCGTCGGTGGTCTCCCGCTGGTGACCGCCGGACGCCACGTCTCCCGCTCGGCGGTGGCGGCGCGCTATCGCTCCGCCCTCGACCGTTTGAGGAAGGAATCGCCATGACCCCTTGGACCCTCTCTGCTGGCACTGTGACTCTCGACGACCTGCGCCGGGTGCAGGCCGGCTCTGCGAGAGTCGCTCTCGACGCGGCCGCCCGCCTGGCCCTCGATGAGGCGCGCCGAGCGGTGGTCGCGAACCTCGAATCGGGCCAGGTGACCTATGGGATCAACACCGGTTTCGGCCGGCTGGCGCAAACTCGCATCGCCGCCGACGAGCTCGGGGCGCTGCAGCGCAACCTCCTGCTGTCCCACGCCACCGGCGTCGGAGAGCCTCTCGACGAAGGCGTGGTGCGGATGATACTGCTGCTCAAGGCCAACGCCTTGGCGCGTGGCTATTCCGGGGTGCGGGTCGAGATCGTGGACACCTTGCTCGCCATGCTCGAGCACGATCTGCTGCCGGTGATCCCGGCTCAGGGGTCGGTGGGGGCTTCCGGCGACCTGGCTCCCTTGGCTCATCTCAGCCTGCCGTTGATCGGTGAGGGCGCGGCGCGCTGGCGCGGCGAGATCCACTCCGGAGCCGCAGCGCTGCGCGCCATCGGTCGCGAGCCCCTCGTCCTCGAGGCCAAGGAAGGGCTGGCGTTGCTCAACGGCACCCAGGTCTCGACGGCCCTCGCCCTCGCCGGCCTGTTCGCCGCTGAGCGCTGCGCCTCGGCCGCCCTGGTGGCGGGAGCCCTCTCCGTCGAGGCCGCCAAAGGCAGCCGGACCCCATTCGACTCTCGCATCCACGAAGTCCGCGGTCAACGCGGCCAGATCGCCGCCGCCGAGATCCTTCGCCGGCTGCTGGCGGAGAGCGACATCGGTCGCTCCCATGCGCAGTGCGACCGGGTGCAGGACCCGTACTCCTTGCGCTGCCAGCCGCAGGTGATGGGGGCCTGCCTCGACCAGATGCGCTTCGCCGCCGAAGTCCTCGGCCGCGAGGCCAATGCCGTGTCGGACAATCCGCTGATCTTCGCCGCTGCCGACGAGATCCTGTCCGGCGGCAACTTCCACGCCGAGCCGGTGGCTCTGGCGGCCGATGGCCTGGCCCTCGCCATCGCCGAGATCGGCGCCATCTCGGAGCGTCGCATCGCCCTGCTCATCGACTCCTCCCTCAGCCAGCTCCCGGCCTTTCTGACGCCGCGAGCCGGTCTCCACTCGGGATTCATGATCGCCCACGTCACCGCCGCCGCTCTGGCGAGCGAGAACAAAGGCCTGGCCCATCCGGCGAGCGTCGACAGCCTGCCGACCTCGGCCAACCAGGAAGACCACGTCAGCATGGCCACCCACGCCGGCCGGCGTCTGGCGGCGAGGGCCGCCAACAGCGGCCGCATCGTCGCCATCGAGCTCCTCGCCGCCGCCCAGGGCATCGACTTCTGCCGCCCCCTGACCACCAGCGAGCCCCTTGAGCAGGCCTTCGCCAAGATTCGCCAGGTGGCGACCCGTCTCGACGAAGACCGCCTCATGGCCCCGGACATCGAAGCCGTAGCGGACCTGGTGGCCGAAGGGGCCTTTGGGGACTTGGTGCAGGCATTCGTTTCCCGTTAGTCGTCAACCAGCAGCCGTCCAACACCAAAAACGGCCCCCCGCGCCGGCGGTGGCCCCAGGGGAGGCCGGCGCGAGGAGCCCTGGAGGAGCGTTGCTGCCGCAGTGCTGGAGAGCCCTGCGGCGGACGACTCCGGGTGAGACCTAGCCGCGGTGGTTGCGGTCGAAGGTGTCGCCCCGGCCGTCACACTCGATGCAGTCGTAGGGCTCTTCCCAGATCGGCGGCTGCGGGCAGGGGTGGCCGCCGCCGTCGTCGTCGACGCCGTCACCGTTGGCGTCTTCGCAGGCGCAGTGGTCGGGCAGGCCGTCGCCGTTGGAGTCGCCGCCGGCGGCGTAGTTGGAGTGACTGCTGCGGCTGTGGTCCTTGGGGCCGGAGTCATTGGCCACGTGGTCCACCGGAGCGCACTCGGGAGCCCCGCCACCGCCGCCACCACCGTTGTCGTCACAGGTCTTGATGGCGGTCTGGAAGTTCGACTTGCCGATGGTGGTGACGCCGTCCGGCACGCCGTCGGCGTCGACATCGAGGGCGACGTTCGGCGGCAGGGCGTCGATGTTGAGGCCACCGATGGCGGACGGCAGGGACCAGGCGGCGCCCTTGGTCTGGAACAGCACCTCGGGGCAGTCGCCGACGCCGCAGTCCTGCTGTAGCTGGATCGCCGGCAGCGGGCTGACGCGGATGTAGTTGAGCAGGAAGAGGGCCTTGAGGTCGGCGTCGAAGGTGCCGCCGGTGCCGCAGGTCCGGCAGATGGTCATCGAGCCGATCGGCTGGGCCGCCGACAGGCTGAGGCCGGCGACGATCTTCCAGGTCTCGGTGGCGCCGCCGGAGTAGCTGACGGTGAATGTGTTGGACTCGAGGTGCAAGGCCTTGAAGTCGATCGGCACGTCGGCGCAGGAGCCGTTGGTCAGCGGACCGGTGCCCGCCATGCGGCGCACGATGGTGTCGGTGCTGGCGCCCAGGCCGCCGCTGTTGGCGATCTGCTTGCCGAACAGGCTGACCGGGTTGGTCACCGCGTCAGAACCGAAGCCGAAGAAACCGGCCGGAATCGGGTTGATGTCGTAGCGCAGTTGGGTGTTGCCATCGTTGGTCGTGGTCCAGCCATCGTCGCCAGCCTTGACGTCGATGGTTAGCGGCACGGGGACCGGCGCCGGTGCCGGACTCACCGGCGTCACGGTCGTCGTGGTGGTGAACTGAGCCGAAGCCGCGAGCGGCGTCAGCAAGGCCAGGGCCAGCAAGCAAACCAGAGTTTTCGTTCCCATAGTCTTTCCTTTCGAGGTCCGTGGAAACTCATCAAATTGTTCAAGACGACCGGTGTCTTATCCCCAACAGCGAGAAAGCGGGACGGATCGAATGGTCGACAACGAATCGACGCCCAGGAAGCACCGCGGGCACTTCGCCTGGCCCAGGGAAAGTGCCTTGTTCTGAGGGTTTAGAGGCAATTCGAGTAGACTACTCGAGTGTCTACCCTGTGGACCGTCGGTCATTCCAATCGCGAGCTGACGGAGCTCCTCGACCTGCTGAAGGCGGCCGAGATCGAGCGGGTGGTGGATGTGCGGCGCTTTCCTGGATCACGCCGCCATCCCCATTTCGCCGCCCAGGCGCTGGCCCCGGCTCTCGCCGATGTCGGCCTCGACTACGAGCATGCGCCGGCCCTCGGAGGCCACCGTCGGGGCAGCCCGGAGAGCCGCAACACGGCCTGGCGAGAGGCCTCTCTGCGCGCCTATGCGGATCACATGGCGAGCCCGGAGTTCAGCCTTGCCCTGGAGCACCTCGAGGCGCAGGCCGGCCGTTGTCGCGCCGCCATCCTGTGCGCGGAAGCGCTGCCGACGCGCTGTCATCGGCAACTGATCGCCGATGCCATGACGGTGCGCCGATGGCGGGTCGTGCACCTCCTCGGTGGCGGCCGCGAGCAGGTCCATGAGCGCCACCCGGATCTGGCGGTGACGGAGGATGGCGGGCTGCTCTATCCGGGACCGGAAGAACGTCAGCTCGATCTCTTCTGAGGTTCGACCTCGACCCTTTCGCGGTTCGGTGCGGGAGCGAAGTCGACCTCGATGCTGGTCCCGATGCCGGGCGTCGAATCCACCGTCAGGCGCCACCCGAAGCGCTCGCAGAGATCCTTGACGATCGCCAACCCGAGCCCGTGGCCGGGTTCGCTCCGGGTGCTGGCGAAGGGCTCCGTGATCGAGCGCAGATGGTGGGCGGGGATGCCGGGTCCGGTATCGCGAACCCTGAGGCGCTGCCCTGCGTGCTGCACGTCGACCTGCCCTCGGGTGGTGTTGTGGAAGGCGTTCGAGATCAGGTTGCCGGCGGTGATGGCCAAGATCGTCGGGGGCGCTTCGACGGCCGCCGGCTGGTCGAGGACCAGGTGGATGCCGACCTCTTTGTGGGCGAGTAGATGGCGATGGCGATCGACCACCGCGGGAAGCACCTCGGCCGGGTCGGCGGTCTCCCCCGAGAATCCGGAGCCCTCCTCGCGGGCCAGCCACAAGAAGGCCTCGATCAGTTCCTCCATCTGGGTGATGGAGCGTTTCTGGCGTTCGAGGAGGTGACGTCCCCGCTGGTCGGAAGGATCGAGGCGCTGTAAGAGGAGCTCGTTGACGCCACCAAGGACGGTCACCGGAGTGCGCAGCTCGTGGCTGGCATCGCGGGTGAACTGGCGCTCGCGCTCGACGAACCGCTCGACCCGCGCCAGGGATTGATCGAGGGCGGAGGCGACGGTGGCGACTTCGCCCTCGAAGGTCCTCGTCGCCAGGCGATGGCGCAAATCCTCCGGTGGCGAGGCCTCGAGGGTTCGGCTGAGGGTGGTGAGCTGGGCGGTCAGGCGGTGGGCGAGCCGGTTGCCCCACCACAGCCCCAGGAGCACCGTGAGGAGGGCGCCGAGGACCAGCACGGCGAGGGCGAAGAGGCTCTCGTCTTCGGTTTCGAGCTCGGAGATGTCGAACAGCACGTAGAGGCGCTCTTGGCGATTCGGCAGCTCGCGAACGGCCAACAGGCGGTCGCCGCCACCGAAAAAGGGGACGTGGTCGTTCTCGTGGATGCCTTCCGGGAGCTTCTCGGCCGACGCCCTGAGCTCGGCCGGCAGCCCCTGGGTTCCGACGCTGGCGGTCATCCAGCGCGAGTTGGTGGCGAGCTCGGTGTTTGCGGGGTCGGCCACAAGGGCGGATTCGAAGAGACCTTCGACCTCGACTTCGAGCTGGCGTTCGAGCACTCGGTCTTCGAGGCCCGTGAAGGTCCAGACGGCGAGGCCGGCGTAGGCCGTGATGAGGCTGGCCCCGAACAGCCAGAAGGCGCGAACGGCCCGCTGACGCAGGTTCGGGCCGCGATCCGGCCCGGCGACCTCAGTCATCTTTCGCCAGGCGATAGCCGATGCCCGGCACGGTGTGCAGCAGGGGTTGGTCGAAGGGGCGGTCGATCAGCTTACGAAGCGAGTAGACGTGGCTGCGCAGGGCGTCGCTGTGAGGCGGGTCGTCTCCCCACAGGGCATGCTCGAGGTCGGCGCGGGGCACCACTCGGGGGGAGCTCTTGAGGAGCGCTTCGAGCAGCCGGAGGGAGGTTCGGTTGAGGTTCACCGGCTGACCCGCGCGGCGCACCTGCAGGGTGCCCGTGTCGAGCTCGAGGTCGTCGACGCGGAGAGTTCGGGCTTCGCCCCGGCCGCGCCGCATCAGGGCGAGGAGACGGGCCTCGAGCTCGGGCAGGGCGAAGGGCTTCACCAGATAGTCGTCGCTGCCGGCCTGGAAGCCGGCGAGCTTGTCCGGCAGGGTGTCGCGGGCGGTCAGCATGAGCACCGGCACGTCGCGCTCGGCGGCGCGCAGCTTCTCGCACAGGGCGAGGCCGTCGAGGCCCGGCAGCATGACGTCGAGAACCAGGGCGTCGTAGGTCTCGGTGACCGCGAGATGGAGGCCGACGAGACCGTCCATGGCGTAGTCGATGCGGTGCCCCCGACTCTCGAGGTAGTCGCCGATGGTTTCGGCGAGGTCGCGGTGGTCTTCGACGACGAGGATGCGCATGGACGGGCTCGGGGTCGGTTCTCAGAACCTCCAGCTGACGCCGAAGGAGGGCACGATGCCGAGCCAGGTTTCCTCGATCTCGTCGTAGCGCACGCTGCCGTCCGGCTGCAGGACGAAGTTGCGTCCGTCGACCGAGAACCCGGCCTGGTTCTCGCGATTGTAGAGGTTCTGGATCTCGACGAAGATCTCGAGCCGGTTGCCGTTGCGGCGATCGACGAAACGGCTGGCCCGTAGGTCGACGCGGTGGTAGTCGTCGAGGCGCTCGGCGAACAGCGGGCCGATCAAGGGGCGGATCTCGATCTCGCCATCGCTGCCGGTGACGGCTTCGGCGGCAATGGCGGTGGTCGGCCAGCCGGTGCGGTAGGTGCCGGCGAGGTTGAGGCGCCAGCGTGGGCTGAGGCGTAGCGAAAGGTCGGCCTTGAAGGCGTGGGTCTGATCGTTGCTGCGCGGCACGTCGCGTCCGTCGATGCGGTCATCGACCTGGGACCAGGAATAGGAGGCCCACCAACCCACCCGCCCGCCGTCCTGGCGGCCGAGGAAGAGCTCGATGCCCTGAGCCCGGCTGCTCTCCGGGGCGAGGCGAATGCGGTCGACGGTGGCTTCGGGGTTGACCGTGAAGGCATCGAAGAGGTTGTCGTAGCGCGGCCGGGGATCGCGCACCCGGCGATCGAAGGCGTCGAGGCGCAGGTCGAGCCTTTGGCCGAAGGCCCGCAGATCGCGCTGGTAGCCGATGATCAGGTGGTCGGCGACCTCGCTCGGGAAGAATCGGGTCTCGCCGTCTTCGACCTGTAGCTCGTGGGGGCGCTGGCTTTGATGGAAGCGGCCCCAGGCGGCCCTCAGAATGCCGCCCCGGCGCAGGTCGTAGACGGCGTTGAAGCGGGGGCTGGTCTGGTCTTCGTCGGTGAGGGTCTGGCGGTCGTGGCGCAAGCCGAGCTCGAACACCAGGCGATCTCCCAGGCGCAGGCGGTCGGCGGCGTAGAGGGAGTAGCTCTCGGAGGAGAAGTCGTCGGCGAATCGCCGTTCGAGGTTGTTGTCGCGGTCGCCGGTGAAACCGCCGTTGCTGAAGTCCAACTGGTAGTCGTACTCGGCATCGTAAGCGCGGGCCGCCAGTCCCCACTTGATGAGCTGCCGTTCGGTGGCCTGGAGGGTCCAGTCCTGGCGCAGCTCGTAGACGTCGAGCTGCCGCTGGTCGCGGATCACGGAGCGGGCGTCGAACTCTTCCCCTTCGGCTCGCCGGTCGCGATCGACCCGGCCCGCCGAGAGCACCGTTTCGACCACACCACGACTGCCGATCAAGGCCTGGTGTCGTCCCCACAGGTAGCTGTTGCCATAGCTGGTGTCGAGCACCTCGCGCTCGGGGAATCCGAAATCGTCGACCTCCGACTCCTGCTCGTCGAAGGTGTCGTCGGCGGCGAGGGCGTGAAAGCTCAGGGTCTGAGTCGGCGTGAGATCCCATTCGAGCTTGCCGAAGGCGTCCCAGTACTGCGGGCCGTCGCCCTCCGTTTCCTCCTCGTCGTCGGCCACCAGGTCGAGCACCAGATCGAGATAGCCGCGGCGCAGGGAGCCGAGCCAGCGCCCGCGGTCGCCGGCGAGCAGACCCTGGCCGTTGATCCAGCCGTTGGTCAAGCTGACACCGAGCTCGAGGGAGCGAGGTCCGCTGGGCTTCTGGGTCCGGATGTCGAGGACGCCGGCGAGGCGATCGCCGTACTCGCTCGGATAGCCCCCGCTGAGCAGCTCGACGGTGCCGATCATCTCCGGATCGAGGATGCTGAACACCCCCTGAAAGTCCTTCAGGTGGTAGGGCTCGAAGATCTCGATGCCATCGATCTGGAGGCCGACCTCGCGCCGCAGGGAGCCGCGAATGGTGAATTGCGACGAGACGTCGTTGCTGCCGACGCCGGGCAGGAAGCTCAAGGCGCGAAACACGTCGTCCCCGAAATGCGGCAGCTCGAGCAGCTGGTCGCGCCCGAGGACGGCGTCGCTGATTGGATTCTGACGGTCGAGGGAGTAGCTGGCGCTGACCTGGATCTCGTCGAGGCTGGCGACGTCGGCCGGGAGCTGCAGGCGGATCTCGCCATCGGTGCCCACGATGATCTGCTCGAAGGCGGGACGATCCGGCGCCTCGACGACCACCGCCAAACCCTCGGCGGTGAGGGCTTCGAGCTCGGTGAGCAGCACGAAGCGACCGTCGTCGTCGCTGATGGCGACGGCATCGCCCTGGACGACCGCGATGCGGGCTCCGGCGACCGGAGTGCCGTTGGCGTCGACCACCACGCCCTCGAGGTTGAGGGGTGTGGCCTGGAGTGCCAGCGGGATGGCCAGGCAAGCCAAGACCTTCCCCGCCAGGACCAACTTCCGAAGGACCGTCGCTGTCATCACTTCCTCCTCTCGCTCCGCCTGGGAGCCGGTGGTTACGGGAGGAAGTTCTACGGAACGGTGTGTCGGCGCGGCGTGAGGTGGACGTGAAGGGAGCGTGAAGCGGGCCGAGCGAGCCCCTGGCGGAAGCTCGCCCGGCGATCCGACGTCAGCCGTTGGAACAGAAGCTACCGATCTTGGTCACAGTAGTGCTGGCATTGTTGCCGTTGGCGGTCTGCTCCAGCTTCCAGGTGACGCAGCACTTCTGCCACTGGCAGGGTGGCTGCGAGTCCGGGTAGGAGTGGTAGCAGCTGGTGAAGCGCTGCCGACGGCAGTAG